>JBATLS010000653.1:0-13285 GCA_049289435.1 Saprospiraceae bacterium
GATGGGAGGTGGTGAAGGTAGAGCTTCAGGGGGACATCCGAGATCACGTACCGGCATCATGGCCAAGGGTCAGAAGACAAGAAGTGTCAATAAAGCTTCTTCCAAACTAATAATCTCTAAACGTAAGAAATAAGTAATCACTTAATAGACAGCAGATGGCTAGATCAATCAAAAAAGGACCTTATGTTCATTTTAAGTTACTTGAGAAAGTAGCAAAAGCAAATGACTCAACCAGAAAATCAGTAATCAAGACATGGTCAAGAGCATCTATGATCATACCAGATATGATAGGACAGACCATAGCAGTACATAATGGAAAGACTTTTATACCGGTATTCGTTACCGAAAATATGGTAGGTCATAAGTTGGGAGAGTTTTCTCCGACCCGTACTTTCAAAGGCCACGGTGGTAAGAAGTAATTTGAATAAATAGAAAAGCAATCGCGAAAAAATAAATATCATGGAGGCACTTGCGAGATTAAGAAATGTACCGATGTCAGCTCGAAAGATGAGACTGGTGGTCGATAATATAAGAGGAAAATCAGTAGATGATGCTCTCAATATTCTTAAGTTCACTAATAAGGAGGCAGCAATTTGGTTGGAAAAACTAGTTCTTTCTGCCATATCTAATTGGGCGCAGAAGTCCGATGCATTGAGTCCTGAAGATTACAGATTGTTCATCAAAACTGCATATGTAGATGGTGGATCTGTACTCAAGAGATTCAGACCGGCACCGCACGGTAGGGCCAACAGGATTCGTAAAAGAATGAATCATGTGACCATAGTGGTAGAGAATAAAATTCAAATAGAAGAATAAATAATTAATATAAAACATCAATTTCATGGGTCAAAAGACAAATCCAATTGGTAACAGACTAGGGATCATCAAAGGATGGGACTCTAGTTGGTTTGGTGGGAAAGAGTTTGGTCAAAGAGTAGTAGAAGATGAGCAAATCAGAGTATATCTCAATGCGCGTGTTCAAAAAGGTGGCCTATCCAAGATAGTAATCGAACGTACTCTAAAGAGAGTCACAGTGACTATGCATACATCCAGACCAGGTATCATTATTGGCAAAGGTGGTTCTGAGGTTGATCGTATCAAAGAAGAATTGAAGAAACTTACCAATAAGGATGTTCAGATCAATATTATCGAAATAAGAAAGCCGGAGATCGATGCAGCTATAGTTGGAGAGACGATTGCCAAACAAATCGAATCCAGAATCAATTATAAAAGAGCCATCAAGATGTCTATCCAATCGGCTATGAGAGCTGGTGCGGAGGGTATCAAAGTGAGAGCAAGTGGTAGATTGAATGGGGCAGAAATGGCCAGAAGTGAAGAGTTTAAAGACGGTCGTACTCCACTACATACCTTCAGAGCAGATATAGACTATTCTATCAAAGAGGCTTTGACGGTGTATGGGAAGATAGGAATCAAAGTGTGGATATGTAAAGGGGAAGTACTAGAGAAAAGAGATTTATCACCAAATGCTGGTATGAGTAAGTCAAACTCTGAAGGAAGTAACGAAAGGTACGATAGAGGAGGGGACAGAAGAGGTGGCGGAGATCGCAGAGGCGGCAATGATAGAAGAGGCGGCGGAGATCGCAGAGGAGGAAATGAAAGAGGAGGAAATGATAGAGGAGACCGTAGAGGCGGCACAAATAAAAGATAATCATTATTGACAAAATTATATTACCTTTGCGGCACTTTTCGAAAAAAGGTAGTTTATTAAATGACAACAAGATATGTTACAACCAAAAAGAACGAAGTACAGGAAGCAGCATAAAATGAAAACAAAGGGTATTGCTTTCAAAGGTGGTACTATTTCATTCGGTTCGTTTGCACTTAAGTCTTTAGAAATTGGTAGAATTACCAATAGACAGTTGGAGTCAGCAAGGATTGCCATGACCCGTTACATGAAGAGAGAAGGCAAGGTGTGGATACTTATATTTCCGGACAAACCTATCACCAAGAAGCCTCAGGAAGTGCGTATGGGTAAGGGTAAAGGACCATTGGATCATTGGGTTGCTGTGGTAAAGCCAGGCCGCATTATGTTTGAGATCGACGGAGTACCGTCAGAGATAGCAGTAGAAGCACTTAGACTTGCGGCACAGAAATTGCCTGTGATGACCAAGACAGTGGTAAGAAACGATTATAGCGAATAATATAAAAAAGTAAGCTGAAATGGCAACAAAAAAATTTTTAGAACTACAAGACATGACTGTCGATTCCATCAATGCGGAGTTGAATCAGACTCAGATAGATCTAAACAGAATGATGTTTGATCATGGTTCAAAAGGACTTCAACATCCTTTGGAACTTAAGGCAACCAGAAAGGATGTCGCTAGATTGCAGACGGAGTTAAGAGCTCGTGAGATCAAAGCGATGACACCAGAAGCACTGGCTAAGCGTTCAAAAATCAGATTAAGAAGAAAGTAATCACCATATAAAGTTAAGTCCGATGACTGAAAATTTATTAAACAAAGTACGAATTGGGGTAGTATCCAGCAATAAAATGGATAAGACCATCACTGTTTTGATAGAGAGAAAGCTCAAGCACCCTATCTACGGTAAGTACGTAAAGAAGTCAAAAAAATTCTTCGCACATGATGAAAACAATGTATGTAGCGAAGGAGACTTGGTAAAAATAACAGAGACCCGACCTATCAGCAAAAACAAGAGCTGGAGATTGGTAGAAGTAGTAGAAAAAGCAAAATAATTTTTAAAATATTTAGTCATGATCCAACAAGAATCCAGATTAAAGGTAGCTGACAATAGTGGTGCGAAAGAAGTACTTTGTATCAGAGTATTGGGAGGCACCCGCAGGAGATATGCTTCAGTAGGTGACAAGATAGTGGTGGCAGTAAAATCTGCGACACCTACAGGTATCAAAAAAGGTACTGTGACCAAGGCCGTGATAGTAAGAACAGCCAAGGAGATCAGACGTAAAGATGGTTCGTACATCAGGTTTGATGATAATGCAGTAGTATTATTGAATGCCGCTGACGAACCAAGAGGCTCTCGTATATTCGGACCTGTGGCTCGTGAATTAAGAGATAAAGATTATATGCGTATTGTATCATTAGCACCAGAAGTGCTTTAATTATAAATTTTTTAAGCCATGGCAACCAAACGTTTTGCACCCAAACTGGGTCTAAAAAAAGGCGACAAAGTAATAGTGATTGCAGGATCCAATAAAGGTCAGTCTGGTGAGATCAAGTTGGTCTTTCCAAAAGAAAATAGGGCAATTGTGGATCAGGTAAATATGGTCAAAAAGCACACCAAAGCAACACAGGACAATCCTGGCGGCATCAATGAAATGGAAGCCCCGTTGCATATATCAAATCTTATGTTGATAGATCCAAAGACAGGAGCTCCGACACGTATCGGTAGAAAAATTGTCGATGGTAAAATAGTAAGATATTCTAAAAAATCAGGCGAAATAATCAAGTAATGAGTTACGTACCTAGACTAAAGACAAAATATCGTGAAGAGATTGTGCCCAAGCTCAATGAGCAGTTTGGATACAAGACGGTCATGCAAGTGCCAAGACTACTGAAGATCAGTGTAAATCAGGGAGTAGGATCGGCAACTCAGGACAAGAAGATGGTGGACAATGCAGTGAATGAAATGACCACTATAACTGGTCAGAAGGCAGTGACAACCATCGCGTCAAAATCCATTTCCAACTTTAAGTTGAGAGAATTTATGCCTATCGGAGCGAGAGTAACCCTAAGAAATGTACAGATGTACGAATTTTTAGATAGACTTGTGACCGTAGCGCTACCTAGAGTTCGTGACTTCAAAGGTATCAGTGACAAAAGTTTTGATGGAAGGGGCAACTACTCTTTGGGGGTGAAAGAACAAATTATATTTCCTGAAATAGACATCGACAAGGTGAGTAAAATCACTGGTATGGATATTACATTTGTGACCACTGCCAATACAGATGCAGAAGCTTTGGCCTTATTGAAAGAATTGGGCTTACCATTTAAAAATCAAAAGAATTAATTGCAATGGCTAGAAAATCAGTAATAGCAAGAGAACATAAAAGAGAAAGATTGGTAGCGAAGTACGCAGACTTGCGAGCTAAGCTAAAGAAGGAGGGTGATTATGAAGCATTGGATAAGTTGCCAAGAAATTCTTCCAAAGTGAGATTGCACAACAGGTGTCAATTGACCGGAAGGCCAAAAGGATATATGAGAAGATTTTGTATCAACCGTGTAACATTTAGAAAAATGGCCAACGAAGGCTTGATCCCGGGTATCACAAAAGCAAGTTGGTAATATTAATAAAATTTATATTTAGTTAAGATGATAGTAACAGATCCGATAGCAGATTATTTGACCAGAATCCGAAATGCTCAGATGGCAGGCCACAAAGTGGTCGAGATACCTTCTTCCAATATGAAGAAGTCAATCACCGAGATACTCTATGACCAAGGTTATATCCTGAAGTATAAGTTTGATGATGCGGCAGGTAAGCAAGGAGTCATCAGCATAGCCCTCAAGTATGATCCGGTATCCAAAAAACCAGTCATCAGAGAGTTGGGTAGGATTTCTACATCAGGATTAAGACAGTATGCTGGCGCACAGAGTTTACCAAAAATCATCAATGGTTTGGGTATAGCTATTGTTTCTACTTCTAAGGGTCTCATGACCAGTAAAAACGCTAAGAAAGAGAATATTGGCGGAGAACTCATTTGTTACGTTTATTAAAAAAATATTAGAAAAAATTTCTGATCATGTCAAGAATAGGTAAAGCAGTAATTAATATCCCAAGCGGTGTATCTGTAGATATATCTAAAGGAAATTTGGTGACTGTAAAAGGAGCTAAAGGAACACTCTCTGAGAAGATAAACCCAGAATTAAGTGTCAAAATAGAAGATGGAGCACTTTCAGTAGAGCGTCCTACCGATCAAAAGAGACATAGAGAAGCGCATGGTTTGTCCAGATCCCTGATCAATAATATGGTCACAGGTGTTTCTACTGGTTATACAAGAAAACTTGAGTTAATAGGGGTAGGATATAGAGTGAACAATACAGGCAATCTTTTAGAGATGATGATAGGATATTCACACCCTATATATTTTATGTTGCCCAATGAGATTACTTTGACCACCAAGATGGAAAAAGGAGAAGCCCCGGCGATCATCCTTGAGGGAACAGACAAACAATTGATAGGTCAAATCTGCGCTAAGATCCGTACATATAGAAAGCCTGAACCATACAAAGGTAAAGGTATCAAGTTTGCTGGTGAGGTCATCAGAAGAAAGGCTGGTAAGACATCAGGTAAGAAATAATACACTAATCCTAAGTTTAATAAGATGGATAATAAGTTATATAACAGAACAAGAGTAAAATACAGAATTCGCAAGAAGGTAAGTGGAAGTCCCAGTAAACCAAGGTTGTCTGTATTTAGAAGTAATAAAGAGATTTATTGTCAACTGATCGATGATATCAATGGAGTGACTTTAGCAAGTGCAACTTCCAAAGGATTAAAAGTGGATGGCAACAAAGTCACTGTAGCTGCAGAAGTAGGCAAAATAGTCGCTTCCAAAGCAAAAGCTGCGGGTATAAATACGGTAGTATTTGATCGTGGTGGTTATTTATATCACGGGAGAGTGAAGTCTTTGGCAGATGGTGCCAGAGAGGGTGGATTAATTTTCTAAAAATAATAAGATATGTCAGCACCAGTAAGAGTGAATCAAACCGAACCTGAGTTCAAAGAAAAGCTAGTCAATCTATCCAGAGTTGCCAAGGTGACGAAGGGTGGTCGAACATTTAGTTTTTCAGCATTAGTAGTCGTAGGAGACGGCAATGGGACAGTAGGTCATGGGTTAGGTAAAGCATTGGATGTCTCTGAATCTATTCAGAAAGCAGTACAGGATGCCAAAAAGAATATGATAAAAGTATCGTTGAATAGAGGAACAGTACCCCATGAGCAAAAAGGTAAATACGGTGCTGGTAAGGTTTTAGTAAAGCCGGCAGCAGATGGTACAGGTGTTATAGCTGGTGGAGCGATGAGAGCTGTACTGGAAATGGCTGGTGTGCACAATGTATTGGCTAAATCTCAAGGTTCTTCCAATCCTCACAATGTAGTAAAAGCAACCATAGATGCCCTATCAAAAATGAGAACAGCCAAAGAAGTGGCTAAGCATAGAGGAGTTAATATCAGTAAAGTATTCGAAGGGTAATACCTATATAAAAATATCCAATATAATGGGAAATATAAAAATCACACAAATCAAGAGCACCATCGACAGAAGTAAGCGTCAGAAGGCTACCATGGAAGCATTGGGCATCAGAAAGTTGCACAATCCTGTAGTAAAGGAGGCCAATGCTCAGATTTTGGGCATGGTGGCTAAGGTAGCTCATTTAGTAAAAGTAGAAGAGTGTTAAGAGTTTTGGACTCTTTTTAAATAAAATTATAAATAGATTCAAATGAAATTGCATAATTTGACACCTGCAGAGGGTTCTGTAAAGAATCAAAAAGGAAGACTAGGTCGGGGAGAGGGTTCCGGATCGGGAGGTACTGCGTCTAAAGGTCACAAAGGTGCTAAAGCCCGATCAGGATTCAAGAGTAAACGTGCTTTTGAAGGTGGACAGATGCCGATACAGATGCGTTTGCCAAAGAGAGGGTTTAAAAATATAAACAACGTCACCTACGTTGCCATGAATGTATCCAGATTGCAGGAAATTCATGACAACTACGGTTTAACAGAAATCACTAAAGTAGCTTTATACAACGAAGGTATCATCAATAAAGGTGATAGAGTAAAAGTATTGGGAAATGGTGATATCACTGCTAAATTGACGGTTACTCTTGATGCTTTTTCAGCAACTGCTAAAAGTAAAATCGAGTCCGCAGGCGGAAGTATAAACGCTTAATCAGTATAAAATGAAGAAGTTTTTAGAGACATTAAAGAATATCTGGAGTATAAAAGAGCTGAAGGGTAAGATCATTTTTACCCTCATTATTCTCGCAGTGTATAGATTAGGTGCTTATGTAGTATTGCCAGGTATTAATGCTGCTGCACTGAGTGCTGCATCAGATGGCAGAAAGGCCAATGACCTTCTTCAATTGATCAATACCTTCACGGGTGGTGCTTTCAATCAAGGTGCTATTTTTGCTTTGGGTATCATGCCATATATTACGGCATCCATTATTGTCCAGTTACTTGGTTTTGCTGTCCCTTATTTCCAAAGATTACAACAAAAGGAAGGTGAATCAGGGCGTAAGAAGATTAATCAAATCACCAGATTCCTTACATTATTGATCACTTTGGTGCAAGGTAGTGGATATCTTTTGATGCTAAAGACGACTCCTGGTGCAGTAGATACATCTATCAACCCGACAGTCTTTTGGTTTAGTAATATGATCATTTTGGCTACTGGTACTATTTTTGCTATGTGGCTTGGTGAAAAGATTACAGACAAAGGCATTGGTAACGGTATTTCATTGTTGATCATGGTAGGTATCATAGCCAGATTACCTCAGTCAGTGCTTGCAGAAGCTTTGGGTCAAATAGCCAACAATCAATGGATATTATTGATACTAGAGATGGTCGCTTGGTTTTTTATCGTCTTGTTGACTATTTTGATAGTGCAGGGGATCAGGAAAATCCCAATTCAAGCCGCAAAAAGAATGGTAGGACGTGCAGCTGGTTCTGTATCTGGTAGCAATCCAAATGATTTTATCAATTTGAAATTGAGTGCTGCGGGTGTTATGCCGATCATCTTTGCTCAGGCCATCATGTTTCTTCCACTTACGGCAGCACAATGGGCTGCAGGTAGCGCAGGAGTCCAAAGCAATGTATTATTGGCACTCAATGATCCTATGTCTTTGGCATACAATGTTGTATTCTTCCTATTGATCGTCTTGTTTACGTACGTATATACTGCTTTGATAGTAAATCCACAGCAATATGCAGAATACCTTAAAAGAATGAATTCGTTCATACCAGGGATTAAACCTGGTCAGGATACGCAAGACTATATAGATACATTGACGACGAGGATTACATTGCCTGGAGCTATATTTATCGGATTGATAGCTATACTCCCAGCCATCGCTTCATTTGCTGGAGTAAATACTGCTTTTGCATATTTCTTTGGAGGCACTTCACTTTTGATCCTTGTAGGAGTCGTGTTGGACACTCTTCAGCAAATCGAAAGTTACCTGTTGATGCGTAAGTATGATGGGTTGGTCAAGTCAGGAAGAGTGCAGGGTCGTAGTAGTCAGGGGATTACTATAGGTGCCGGCATGTAAAACAAATACATGATTTATTACAAGACCAATGATGAGATAGAATTAATGCGGGGTAGCAACTTATTGGTAAGCAAAACCCTGGCATATATAGCCACCAACCTTAAAGTAGGTGTAACTGGTAAAAAAATTGATAGACTGGCAGAAGAATTTATTAGAGACTACGGCGGAGTTCCTGGATTTAAAGGATATCGTGGTTTTCCCGCTTCACTTTGTATGTCTATCAATGATGCAGTGGTTCATGGCATCCCTACCGATAAGGAATTTGGGGAGACCGATGTAGTGTCTATTGATTGTGGAGTTTTGTTGGAGGGATTTTACGGTGATGCGGCTTTTAGTTTTGCGTTTCATAGTGTAAAGCCAGAAGTAAAAAAATTGCTTAGAGTCACCCGTGAGTCTTTGTATAAGGGCATTGAGGCTGCCAAAGTAGGTAACAGAGTAGGAGATATTAGTTTTGCCATTCAGAATTATTGTGAAAAAGTTCACAATTACAGTATAGTACGAGAGTTAGTAGGCCATGGAGTAGGCAAAAGCCTTCATGAGGATCCTGAAGTGCCTAATTTTGGTACCAAAGGCAAAGGGCCAATACTAAAGGATGGAGTAGTGATCGCTATCGAACCTATGGTCAACATGGGAATGAAAGGGGTGAAACAGTTGAGAGACGGTTGGACGATACTTACCAAGGATGGAAAACCATCTGCGCACTACGAACACAGTGTGGCCATCAGAAAAGAAGGGGCAGATATTCTTTCAGATCATAGTTTTATAGATGATGCTGTTAAAAATAATCCAGAAATACTGGAAATTTCAATAAATTTTTAGATATTTGCGCTCCAATTTAAAAAATGGCTAAACAAGACCTTATAAAATTAGATGGTATCATCGAAGAAGCGCTTTCAAATGCGATGTTTCGTGTGCGATTAGAAAGTGGACATTTGATCACAGCAACCATATCAGGAAAAATGCGGATGCATTATATTAGAATATTACCTGGAGATAAAGTGGCTGTGGAGATGTCTCCATATGATTTATCGAGAGGAAGGATCAATTATCGATATAAATAAAAGAATTAAAGCTTAATACAATGAAAGTACAAGCATCAATAAAAAAGCGATCAGTAGATTGCAAAATCGTAAGGAGGAAGGGTAAGCTTTATATCATAAATAAGAAGAACCCTAAGTTTAAACAAAGACAAGGATAATAAAATAATAATATGGCACGTATTGCTGGTGTAGATTTACCAAGAAACAAAAGAGGCGTCATTGCACTGACTTATATCTACGGTATAGGTCCTTCTCTCGCTAAAGAAATTTTAGCTGCAGCAGAGGTATCACACGATGTAAAGGTACAAGATTGGACAGATGAGAATATCAAATTCATTTCAAAATATATTCAGGATGAGTATAGAGTAGAAGGTGAGTTGAGAAGTGAAGTCCAGTTGAGTATTAAGCGTCTGATGGATATTGCTTGTTACAGAGGACTCAGACATAGGAAGGGACTTCCAGTGCGAGGACAAAGTACCAAGACCAATGCCAGAACCAGAAAAGGTAAAAAGAAGACTGTCGCAAACAAAAAGAAAGCAACTAAGTAATAGTTAATTTATAATATAATGGCAAAAGGTAAAAAAGTAAGCAAAAAGCGTGTTGTAAAAGTCGAGTCGGAAGGATTGGCTTTTATCCATGCCACATTCAATAATATCATCATATCGCTTTGCAATAGACAAGGTCAAGTGATCTCTTGGGGTTCGGCTGGAAAGTCTGGTTTTAGAGGAAGTAAAAAAAATACACCATATGCTGCTCAATTGGCCGCAAACAGTGCCTGTACTCCTGCCTACGAAGCTGGTTTGAGAAGTGTTGAAGTATTTGTGAAAGGTCCTGGAGCAGGAAGAGAGTCAGCGATCAGAGCTATTGATGGTTCTGGTATCAAGGTACTACGAATCAAAGATATGACGCCTGTACCACACAATGGATGCAGACCTCCAAAGAAAAGAAGAGTTTAATCAGTTTAAAAAATACCATTCAAAATGGCAAGATATACAGGTCCTACTACTAAGAAAGCAAGAGCATTTGGAGAGCCTATTTTTGGCTATGATAAAGCATATGAAAAACGCAAGTATCCTCCAGGACAACATGGTTCTACAAGGAGAAGAAAGCAGCGTACAGATTATGCTTTGGAATTGCTAGAAAAGCAAAAAGCAAAATATACTTACGGTGTATTAGAAAGACAGTTTCGTAACTTGTTTGAGAAAGCTGCAGCTAAGTCTGGAGTAACTGGCGAAATATTGCTCCAGTTGCTTGAGTCCAGATTGGACAACGTAGTCTATAGAATGGGAATTGCCAAAACCAGAAGAGCGGCCAGACAGTTGGTGACGCATGGGCACATATTGGTCGATGGAGTATTGACAAATATCCCTTCTATGCTTTTGAAACCAGGTACTGTAGTATCAGTGCGAGGAAAGTCCAGAAATGTTGATGTCATCAAATCCAATGTCTCATCCAAGAGAGATGGTACCAAATCATATGGCTGGATAGAATGGAACGGTGACAAAATGGAAGGGCGCTATCTGGCGCATCCAGAAAGGGAAAAAATACCTGAGAATATCAATGAGCAATTGATTGTCGAATTGTATTCTAAATAATAAAAACATGGCTGTCCCAATGGGATGGCCTGTTACTTTTTAATAATATTAAGTAAAAATAGCATAATGAGTATTCTAAATTTTCAAAAACCAGATAAGATTCTTCTTCAGAAAGCAGACGAATTTGAAGGTATTTTTGAATTCAAACCACTTGAGCCGGGCTTTGGCCAAACAATTGGAAATTCATTAAGAAGGATATTACTTTCTTCTTTGGAAGGTTATGCAATTTCTGCAGTAAGAATAGCAGGAGTAGATCATGAATTTTCTACCATCAAAGGGGTAGTAGAAGATGTTGTTGACATTATACTCAATTTGAAACAAATCAGATTGAAGCCTATGGTAGTGACGGAGGGGTCAGATGAAGAGAAGCTTTATGTGACTATTTCAGGGAAGGATAAGTTTTTGGCAGGCCATATTGAGGCTAATACAAATACCTTCAAAATCATGAATCCTGATCTTTATATCTGCACTTTAGAGCCCAATGTCACTTTAGAGATGGAATTTACAGTCACAAAAGGAAGAGGATATGTACCTGCTGACGAGAATTTGCCTAAAGATGCAGCCATTGGTGTTATACCAGTAGATGCTATATATACGCCTATCAAAAAGGTCGCTTACAAGGTAGAGAGTACCCGAGTTGGTCAACGTACCGATTATGAAAAACTCAATGTCGAAGTAAAGACAGATGGCACCATCCACCCAGAGGAAGCCATTAAAGAAGCATCTCGAATTATGATTCAACACTTAATGTTGATCACCGATGAGAATATCACATTTAATGATTCGTCATCGAGAGAAGATAATATCGTAGATGAGCATATCCTTCATATGAGAAAGTTGTTGAAGACTTCGTTGGAAGATTTGGATCTTTCAGTGAGAGCATACAACTGTCTGAAGGCTGCCAAAATCAATAGCCTTGGAGAAATGGTGAGATTTGATATGCATGAATTATTGAAATTTAGAAATTTTGGAAAGAAGTCTCTGGTAGAGATCGAAGAGTTACTTCAGCAAAAGGGGTTGACATTTGGCATGGACCTTTCCAAATATAAACTAGACGAAGAGTAATCGTTTCGACCCGCATCTATAAAGGTTTATAGTCGGATTAATTATTAATAGTATAAAACGTTGCTTCACGGAGTGAAAGGTCGAATAGTCGCTCAAGCAATAGTGGTACGCAATAAAATGTCAAATGAGACACGGTAAAAAATTTAATCATCTAAGTAGAAAAAAGGGCCATAGAGATGCACTTCTCCATAATATGGCCAACTCACTGATTCTCCATAAAAGAATCAACACCACCTTGGCCAAAGCAAAAGCACTACGTGTGTATGTAGAGCCAATTTTGACTAAATCTAAAGACAATACCACCCACTCACGAAGAACTGTATTCTCCTATTTGCAGAGCAAAGAAGTGATCAATGAGTTGTTTGATAATATCGCTCCAAAAATAGCAGATAGACCAGGTGGGTATTGTAGAATTATCAAGACTGGATTTAGAAAAGGGGATGGTGCTGAAATTGCAATGATCGAATTGGTAGATTACAACGAAATTTTGTTGGCTAAATCTGCCTCTACTAAGACTGGAACAAGAAGAGGAAGAAGGAAAGGGGGATCTGCAGCTGGGTCATCTGATATAGCGGCTCCAGTGGTTGCAGCTGCTGCTGCCGCAGTCGTAGCAGATGAAGTTACCAACGAAGAAGAGTAAATAGTAATATTTGTCTAATAATACCAAAAGGCGTTTCTTTTTATTAAGAGACGCCTTTTTTGATTTTTTATGGGTAATAAATGTTTTTTGGTGCGCATATATATCTTGATTAAATAGCTATTATTGAGAGGCGGGGTGACATATAATGACTATATTTGTTTTTGAAAATATAGGTGTCCCTATTCTTATCATCATCAAAACAAGATACTTTATGTCTTATCAAAACGCACTGACCATTACCCGACAGAATAGAAAAGCACTCCGTAAATTGATGGGGTTTTATACTATTGAGCAACTAAATAAGATTCCTGTTGGGTTTAATAATAGCATCATATGGAACTGTGGGCACATCCTGTCAGTGCAGCAAATGCTGACAAATGGTCTGGCAAATATGCCTTTTGAAACGTCAAGTGATCTAGTCAATCAGTATGCACCCGGCACAAAGCCGAAACAATATTCGGATGCTGCCGAAGTGGATCATATCAAAGCTATGTTGATACAAACATTAGATCAATTGGAGCATAATATCCATGAGCACAAATTTGACCAAATGAGTCCATTTATGACCGCTTTGAAATTTGAAATCAATGATTTGGATTCAGCAGTAACATTCAACCAATATCATGAAGCACTGCACATGGGGCACATGTTGAATATCAGTAAATTTCTGTAAGCAC
>JBATLS010000654.1:0-2131 GCA_049289435.1 Saprospiraceae bacterium
GTCAAAAACTTACTCAGAGTCTGATCCTAATGATGAAATAAGTATCTTCAATAGTTTGGATTACACAGAAAGGCTCAATACTTCTGGCGTGGGGTTCAACGTCAAAGCAGGGTTTACTTACAAACTGCTAAATTCATTGAGAGTCGGAGCTTCATTTCAATCTCCCACATGGTTCAGATTTACTGATGATTACAATTCAAGTATGACATATTCATTTGTTGACAATGGAAATAAATCATTTGACTATGACTCACCAGATGGCACGTTTGAATATAAGATGACCACTCCCTGGCGAGCCACAGGAAGCATAGGTACACTCTATCGCATCGGGGATATAGTAGGTTTTATCAATGCAGATATCGAACACCTGGACTATACCAATGCCAATTATAATGGTACTGCATTTAACGATACCAACGCAGAACAAAAATATACCGCCGAAGTAAACAGAGAAGTACAGCAAAGATTGGGCAGTGCTACCAACCTAAGGCTTGGGACGGAGTTTGGGTACAAAAACCTCAGATTGCGTGCTGGATATAGTTGGGAAAGGACTGCGTTTAATGCAGATGATTTTTACAATAACAATGCTTCATTTGGCATCGGATTTAGGGACAACAACTTTTTTCTTGATCTCGGTATCAGGGTAGCCAATTATGTTGAAGGTTACAATCCATATGTCGTCATAAATGATGAATTGGATCCACTGGCCAATATTGAAACCTCCAGATCAAGAGCAGCAGTCACCCTTGGATTTAAGTTTTGATCGTAAAGACAATAGAACTATGAATATTGCTTAACCTATATTATACATGATCAAATAAGCTGCGAGCTATAGTATTGACATAGTGCAATCAAAGTCAGATGTGATTATATCAATATGTCCCGAATTGGTAAAAAATTATTGATACGCATCATCACTTTCTCACACAAACTATGTTAACAATCTGTCAAACATAATATGGCGAAGTAAATATGTGCAACATTATATTTTGTTTTGCGTCTTAATAATTGTTGCGTAAGAAATTTTATTTGTTAATACGCCACTACACGTAATGCTTTTGGTCTTTAAAATTACTACTGGTAATAAAATTTTGTATCCTTTCGAATAGTTACTTGATTTTATCGTTTGCTGCCAAAAGAGTCATCTTTCACCAATAGAAAAAAATTAAAAAATGAATATTCAAAATATTTTAAGCATCGCACTCATTCTATTTTCGGTCATTGATATCATCGGAAATATCCCGGTCATCATAGACCTCAAGAAGAAAGGAGTAGAGGTGGACTCCCTCAAAGCGGCCTTAGTATCCATGGGTCTGATGATCTCCTTTTTATACGCAGGTGAAGGAATCTTACACCTCTTTGGGTTGGATGTACAGTCATTTGCGGTAGCGGGAGCCATCATACTATTTTTTTTAGGGCTGGAAATGATCCTTGGCGTCAAATTTTTTAGGGAGAGTGCTGGCACTGCTACCGGAACTATAGTACCCATAGCTTTCCCGCTGATAGCTGGTGCAGGGACGATGACTACGTTGATTTCTTTAAAATCTAAATATCACAACATCGATATTCTGGCAGCCATTTTTATCAATATAGTTGTCGTATTTGCAGTGTTGCATTTTTCTGACTGGATCAAGGAGAAGTTGGGTGACGCAGGAGCAGCTGTATTGCGAAAGGTATTTGGCATCATATTGTTGGCTATAGCGATCAAACTCTTTAAAGAAAATTTTCATCTCGTCATCACTCCAGACAAAAAACTGGGATTTTTTAAGGCCACCTAATGCGATATTCGTCATAGTGCACTACCTTTGAGTAATGCAAAATGACTTAGCATCCAGAAGTGCAAATATCAGATCCAAGGCTATTGAATTGGGTTTTCTGACTGTGGGATTTTCCAAAGCTCAATTTATGGAAGAGGAAGCCAGACGCCTGGATACATGGCTTGCTCAAAATTATCATGGTGAAATGTCGTATATGGCCAATCACTTTGACAAACGAGTAGATCCAACACTATTGGTACCTGATGCCAAAAGTGTCATCTCATTGGCATACAATTATTTCAATCCTGAAAAGCAGCACCATCCCCTAGCACCGCAAATATCGATGTATGCATACGGTAAGGACTATCATAAAG
>JBATLS010000655.1:0-6845 GCA_049289435.1 Saprospiraceae bacterium
TAAATATCAAGCATTTGCAAGAGTATTTAGACAAAAGAGCAAATAAATAGAATTTAATGCTTACATATATTTCACAATACTCTGATAACTTTTAGTTAAAAACATTATAAAATAATATATATGTAAAAAGTAAATGCGTAAATAGGCCATTGAGCCAATCTGTAATCACAATCTTTCACAAAAATGATTATATAAGACGCATTTACTTCAAACAATAGCCTTATAGGCACAATATTAGATAAAATGTTTGGCCTCAACAAATGGCAGAAAGTATTTTTTACCCCAGTTAGGCGTAGGTTGCACATACGTCTGAGTGTAGTTATGGCTGCGCCATAGATGAGAGCATGCATGTAATCACAAAATCTATACAACGATCACAAGTTGTATTGCTTTTGTAAATACATATCAATAGAAGTTTTGATTTGGCACAATATAAACCATTTAGTTCAGACAGTGATGCCTGATCATATCAAGTCGAAGCGATGACGCCTTGACCAACGAAATTGATGGTTTGTTTTTGTCAAAATTCTGATTATATTACAAATAATCCTGAATTAGCTCCTGAATTTGTTTATCTGAAATATTATCTACTTCACCTTTTGAATAGATAGTGAAAAGCAATACAGTAGTTTCGGTAACTTTTACAAATGACAAGATCCTGGCACCGCCAGATTTTCCTTTGTTTTTTGAAGCGATAGCCAAGCGAATTTTATATATATCATTTCCAAATCTGGTACCAATTTTCGGATTTTTTTCTAATTTGGCAAAGAGCCCTGCCAGTTCCGTTTTTAACGATGGAAAGTTTTTTAGCTTCTTTTATAAAGTTGTCTGTAAGGTCAATTTTGTAACTCATTCAAAAATTCTTTTGCGGATGTAGCTTTTAGTTTTCCTTTTTTAAAGAGCTTCACTTCTTGCAAGCCAGCTTTAATATTGTCTAAAACATCAATTTTGGAAGCATCATCATTGGTTTCAATTTTTTTAACATAATGTAGGTTTTTTGCAAGTTCCAGAAAGTGGTTGTATTCTTTATCCGTCACATATACGGTTACTAGTTTCATGGTATTATGTTGATGTAAATGATTAACGTAAAACTTAGAAATAAAGTTCAGGGCATAATTGGAAATGAATCTCCCAAATAGTCCCGAGTTCAGTCTGCTGCAGGACCTCCTATTCGGGCAGGCTTCCCGTTAGTCGGAGGTTCTGACCGTTATCAGGTCAGATAAATAAGTCTGCTACGAACCTGCCCGTACAGGAAGGCCTGACAAGTGCACCCACGTCTAAGAGTAGCTATGGTTGTGCCATAAATGGGAGAATACATGTGACTGTAAAATCCATACAACGATCAAAAGTTGTGTGGCTTTGGTAAATAGATATCACCAGAAGTCTTGATTTGGCACCAGATAAGATATTTAGTACAGGCAGTGATGCCTGATCTTATCAGATCGAAGCGAGGACGCTTCGACCAACGTACTTGATGGTTTGATTGTCTTTGATGTGTTTGAAAATGAAATACCAAACCACTATTCGACATCAGAAATGCTTCTTTATCGTGAATTATTTAGTTTCGAAAATGTAATTTTATCTCCACATATCGCAGGCTGGACCAAAGAGTCTTTGGAAGGAATTGTCAGGATATTGTTGGATAAAATCGTTTCAGCCCATTTTAAGAATTAGGCTCGGATGATAAATTTTTCTTTTTGTTTCAAATATTTTTACAGTTAAAGTAGGAATAATCATTATTATTGCACTTTAAAGTTTCAACTTTAACTTTATAGATATGCCATATTTCATATAAAAATAGTGATTTGAGAGCATAATTCTAGATTGTTACGTTTATCATAGTCAAAAATTCATCGAATGAATCGATTATTACAAATTGTAATTTTGATAATGTTGGTATGTGGAGGGGCAGCTGCCCAGACTACCATAGAAGGGAAAGTAACCGACGGAAAATCAGGGGAGCCAATTTTATTTGGTACAATCGCCTTATATAGAGGAGGAGTACTGATCACCGGAACCGAAACAGATTTAGATGGTAATTATTTCTTATCTGATGTCCAACCAGGTACCTATGATATGGAAGCCAGCTACGTAGGTTTTGTAGCACAAAGACAGACAGGTATAGTCATTAAAGCCGGACGTACCAATCGGGTCAACTTTACCTTGACGGATGATGCACTGTTGCTCGATCTCGGTATAGAAATCAAGGAGTATAAGGTACCTCTTATAGAAATTGACAACACTACTCAAGGCACTACCGTCACCGCAGAGAAAATCAGGGCATTGCCTACCAAACAAATCAATGCCATAGCTGCCACCTCAGCTGGTATATCATCGAGAGACGGTGGAGACATCTCAGTGCGAGGCTCCAGATCCAATGAAACGGTATATTTTCTGGATGGTGTCCGAGTCACAGGAAACTTGATACCACAATCCGAAATAGAGCAACTGCAAGTAGTCATCGGTGGTATAGAAGCCAGATATGGTGATGTCACAGGTGGGGTCATATCTGTGACATCAAGAGGCCCGTCCAATGCCGTATCAGGGAGTCTGGAAGCTGAAAAATCTCTGGATGGGTTTGGTTATAATCTTTTGAGTGGAAATATAGCTGGCCCTATACTCAAAAACAAAAAAAAGCAATCCATTTTGGGATATCGTTTTTCTGGTCAATACAGAAATGTGGCTGACAACAACCCTTCGGCTGTGGGAGTGAGACGTGCACCCGAATCACTTATCAGACAACTGGAAGCCGATCCAACGTACAATATTGGATCAACACTTTTCCCATCATTAGAATTGGTCAGGACATCAGCACTTGGTGCCCCATTCAAAGCGAGACCCAACAATCAAAATGTCGATATAGATCTCACTGGAAGGATAGATATCAAGGTGAATAGTAACATAGATGTGCAACTATCGGGCAATTATAATGATAAAACCAATAGATTTACCCCAACTACTGCTTGGTCACTGCTCAATTGGGTCAATAATCCTTATCAGTATTCCAACACTTATCGAGGCAACTTTAGACTGACTCACAAGCTCGGAAGGCAAAGTGGGCAAGACAATGAAGACAAGACTACGAGTAACTTCAGAAACTTATCCTATACTATTACGCTTGGATATCAAAAAAATAAAGCGAGAAACGAGGATTTCAGACATGAAGACCGGCTATTTGATTATGGATATTTTGGTAAGACACAACGAACCTGGCTGCCGGTCTTTGGTTCTTTAGACCCAGATGATCCTTTGGCAGCGACAGATCCATTTGGTCACTTAGGCTATCTGGAGGTGATTGGTGAATTTGAATTGGATGAAAATATCAACCCGATCTTGGGATCTTATAATGCCATCAATGGGGTCAATGTCAATGGTCTTCGCAATCAGACCATCAATACAGCTTGGAACAACCTCTACTCCAATGTCGGTCAGGTATATAATTCATTTGCAAAAAGTGACAACGAACTGTATTCTATAAATCTGGTAACGGGATTCGATTTATTACCAGGTGGGTCAGAAAAAGGCAGGCACAATATCCAGTTTGGATTGTTGTACGAACAAAGCATCAACCGCAATTGGAATTTGGCTCCTTTCGATCTTTGGAATCTGGCCGAAATACAAAGCAACGGTCACATCAATGGATTGGATAAGACTATAAAGATAGATACCATGACGGTCAATGGCCCGTTTGGCACCCAAGTAGAAGATATATTCCAAACCAAGCTAAACTTACAACAAGACAATAAATTTTTTAGAAGTGTCAGAGAGCTGACCGGCAAATCTGACAACCAATATGTCAATGTATGGGAAATAGAGCCAAGTCAATTGAGATTGGATATGTTTTCGGCGAGTGAGGTGATCAACAGACAAGATTTGATTAGTTACTATGGATTTGATTACCTAGGAAATAAGCTCGGCACGGACATCCGGTTTGAAGATTTTTTTAGTAGTAAAGATGCTGATGGCAGGAGGACATTTGTAGTTGCGCCCCAGCAACCCATCTATGGTGCTTTTTTTCTACAGGATAAATTTTCATACAAAGACATTATCTTTCGTTTAGGATTGAGGGTGGACTACTTTGATGCCAATACCAAAGTACTTAGAGATCCATATGCGCTGTATGAAATAGAAAATGCCAAAGATTATTACACCAGGATAGGCAAAGATCAACCTACATCTGTCGGAGATGACTACAGTGTTTATGTAGCATCAGAAGAATCTGATGGCTTGGTTGCTTTCCGCAAAGGAGATCAATGGTTTTTACCCAATGGTACTGCTGTGTCAGGAGGAAATGCCATTTATCAGGGTGGTCTTGTCTTCCCTTCGTACGCCGGTAAAACACAAAATAGAGTGTTGAATATCCAGGACCCAAATTTTGATCCCAATACTTCTTTCGTGGATTACAAACCTCAAGTCAATTTTATGCCTCGATTGGCGTTTTCTTTTCCAATATCAGATGAAGCAGGATTTTTTGCCCACTATGATGTATTGTACCAACGACCGCCTTCCAATTCATTTGCCACAGCACTGGATTATTATTTTTTTCAGGATATCAGCAGAATAAACCCCAACCAAGCCGCACTTAACAACCCCAATCTACGTCCTGTGAGGACAGTAGATTATGAAGTGGGTTTCCAGCAGAAAGTCTCAGAAACTATGGCTGTTAAATTTTCTGCGTATTATAAAGAGATGAAAGACCTTATACAACAAAGAGTGCTGGCCAACGTAGCCGCACCCCTCAATAGTTATAAGGTGTTTGATAATCTTGATTTTGGAACGGTAAAAGGCTTTTCATTCACTCTGGACAGGAGACGAACCAATAATCTTGAATTGACAGCTACTTACACATTGCAGTTTGCTGATGGCTCCGGAAGTGACGCCAATTCGTCCAATGGTATCAACAACAGAGGTCCGATAAGAAACCTGATCCCTTTATCTTTTGACGAAAGACATCGTTTCACTGCCGTCATAGACTATAGATATGGTTCGGGCAAAGCATACAATGGACCTCGCATCGGAAATGTCAAAATATTAGAGGACTTCGGGGTCAACATTACTAGTTTTCTTATTTCGGGCCAACCATATACCAAAAATACCACAGCACAGTCATTGGGGGGGTCAGGATATGCTGGTTCCATTAATGGTGCACGATTGCCATGGAACTTTACAACTGACCTCAACATACAAAAAAGATTTCCAGTGACCATCAGCAAAACTAACAATAAAAAGCTGTGGTTCAATGCATATCTGAGAGTTCAAAATGTATTTGATATCAGAAATGTAGTGGACTTATATAAATATTCGAATGATCCTGATAATGACGGTTTTCTCCAGTCCAGTTTTGGCGAAGATAGGATCAGAGGAGTAGTGGATACAGGTAGAGATGTGGAGGCTTTTTTGGATGCTTACTCATGGAGAGTGTTGGATCCAGGCAACTATACCCTGCCGCGCAGAATTTACGTGGGTATGATTATGGATTTTTAAGGAGACCCAAGTGCATTAGAAGTATAATATAGAAAATATCAAAGTGATCATACTGAAAATTTTACAAAAAAAGAGGAAAGAAGTCTAAAAATTAATTGATTTCATTCTGACCTTAGAAATAAAAATAACATTAAAAAGATGAAATATAGCAAATTAAGTTTACTCATACTTTTATCCATTCTGTTAGAAACCAATCTATTATTGGCGCGTAAGCCAGACCATTTATCAGGAAATCTGCCATCATCTGAAGTGACAGAATGGCGAGCTGCCTGTGTACGCCCTACAAAACAGATAGAAATGCAGGTCAATAATGTCAGAGCCAGACTTCTGACTGGTGGCGATGTGTGGTCAGAGGCACAGTACATCGTACCTAAGCCTGCACCAGGGCAGCTGCCAGTATCTGCGCTATATGCGGGAGGTGTGTGGATAGGAGGGGTAGATCGGGCAGGAAATGTAAAATTATCAGCAGTGACATACCGATCTCAGGGATTTGATTTTTTCGCTGGACCATTGGATATCAATGGGACCACCGAGCTCAAGCAATGCCAGGATTGGGATAGATTTTTTACCGTCAAAGGAATCAATGTCAGAAATCACTACAATAACGTCATAAAGTCTAAGGAAACGGGAGTCCCCATCAATTGCGACTCCATCACCGACGATGTAAAATACTGGCCAGGTCAAGGCAATCCAGAATGGAGGGTCAAATACAATTTCGTACTCCCTGACCAACCTCTCGGTGCATATTGGGACGATGATCAGGATGGCATATACAATCCTTGCAATGGGGACTTCCCGGTCATCGATATCAGAGGTTGCGAACCCAACAACATCGTCGAAGCCAAAGAATTGATTCCTGATGAAATGGTGTTTTGGATCTACAACGACAATGGCGGTCCGCAAACGTTGTCTGGACCTACAGCCATTCAGATGGAGGTTCAAGTGCAGTCATTTGCCTACTCTACCAATGATGAGATCAATGACATGACATTCTATAGGTATAAGCTCATCAATAAAGCTACAGAAGATTTAGTGGATTGTTATTTTTCTATGTGGATAGATCCGGATTTGGGTTGCTATCAAGATGACTTTGTAGGTTGTGATGTTTCTAGATCTCTGGCTTATGTGTACAACCAGGATGCCGTAGATGGCAGCAATGGTACCGCCTGCGAAGGTACCAATACCTACGGGACAGAAGTGCCCATCTTGGGTATGGATTACTTTAGAGGTCCGTTGGGACCCAAGGTGTTCAAAAGAGATCTAAATGGTGTCATCCAAAGAGATATAGATGGAAATAAAATATTATTAAACCCACTACCTTTTACTGGCCAACAAGATACTTTGGTCGAATTAGGTATGAC
>JBATLS010000656.1:0-8796 GCA_049289435.1 Saprospiraceae bacterium
AGGGAAATAACAGGCTACCGCCCCATCCAATTCACCTTGCAAAGAGCTCAGACGGAGCGTATCATAGCTATTGGCAAAACCTGGTATATCGACAATCTGCCGATTGGGTTTGATCTTTTTGGTCCCCACCACGGTACTGATCTCTGCACTATACCCTCGGGTAGGATTAAATCTATAATCCAACTGCCGCAGATTCAATCCGACGCCAACGCCACTATATGTAATGTCCAATATTGCTGGTAATTTTTGTGTGGCAATGATTTGATTGGTATTGACCTCAAGCAATGAAGAAGATCGGTAACTACCAAACACTTTTATCTGGTTGAAGCCACCAAACAAATACTGGACTCCCCCATCAAAGTATAAATCCAGATTCTGTAGTCCATTTTTAAATATCCTGAAATCAAGATGACTGCCCACCGGTAGCCCAGCCACATAAGGAATGGTAGATTTCATAAGCAACTCGAGATTTTCTGGATTGAGTCTCTTTAGCTGCAAAAATGAATATTCTCCCTGCCTAAATGTATTGTTGAGTTCCGCAGTAAAATCACCAGTGATAGTCCATTTTCTGACGCCATCTTTGACTTGTGGCAAGACTCCAATCAGAAAATCAAAACGACTCGCTGGCTTTTCATCAAGGGTCAGAATCACATTTGCCTGATTGTTGATAAATCTGACAAAAGGCAATTCGCGTTGTTGTACATACTGCAAATCATTAATTCTACTGGATGCTCGTAGTATTTTGCTGTGTTCATAGGGCATTCCACTGTGGATATTGAGGAGTCGCTCTACAAACTTTGGAGGCATCACCAATCGTCCTTCAGAGATGATGGTATCAAAAGTAATGCGATTGCCTTTGATGATCTCCACTGAGGCATTGAGTTTTTGATCACCGAGGCTTACATCCTTATACCTTGCTGTGGCAAACGGATATCCTCGATCATTTTGATGCTGTATCAATGCCTTGATGTATGAAAATAGTATCACAGAGTCCAATGGAGCACTTGTCAACTTAGTGTATTTCAAGCCACGCTCCTCAAGAATGGATCTTTGCTCTTCATCCCACTTGATATTGCCAATTTTATACTTTTGACCTTTATAAATTTTGGCAAAGCAAGAATCCTTTTTCAAGATCAGTGTGTCCAGATGAACTACAGAATATCCTTCAGACATCCACCGTGCTAACTGGTCATTAAGGTATTTTTTGACCTGAAGCGAATCCATGGAGTGATGAAGGCGTTCTTGATTGTCATCATAAGAAATAGAAAGTACTACTTTTTTCTGAGCAGCATTATCATTCAAAAATATGGTTGACAACAAAATAAAAGGTATAAAAACCTTCGGTAGATTTTTAAAATGATTTTTTAAAAAATAGAAAAATACCAAATTTTGGTGTGTCTGGTTCAAATGTTATTAGATTTGCCTTCAATATTGAACGAAAATACAATATGTCTGGTATATATCTCCACATTCCCTTTTGTAAAAAAGCCTGCTACTATTGCAATTTTCATTTTTCTACTTCATTGGCTGCCAAAAGTGAAATGGTGGATGCCATCTGTAAGGAAATCTACTTGCGAAAAGATTATTTGAACACTATGCATCTGACATCGATATATTTTGGTGGAGGTACGCCAAGTCTTTTGTCAGGAGAAGATTTTGACAAAATATTTTCGTCCCTTGCCCAATACTTTACATGGGATATAATCACAGAAATCACCCTCGAAGCCAATCCCGATGATATCCAACCTACCCATCTGGATATTTGGAAAAAAATGGGTGTCAACAGACTAAGCATCGGCATCCAATCATTTCATGATGAGGACTTGATATGGATGAATAGGGCTCACACTGCAAAAGAAGCTACTCAGTCTATTATATTATCACAAGATGCTGGTTTTAACAATTTGACAATAGACCTGATATATGGCAGCCCAACGACATCGCATGGGATGTGGCAACACAACTTATCCAAAGCATTGGAATTTGACATCCCTCATATTTCATCGTATTGTCTCACGGTGGAAGAAAAGACGGTTTTGGCGCATCACATCAAAAAAGGGCTGACCACCCATCCTGACCCACAAAAATCCAATGAGCAGTTTGCAACACTTGTGGAAACATTGACCAATCAAAACTATGACCACTACGAAATATCCAATTTTTGTAAGCCTGGACAATATGCCATCCACAATACCAACTATTGGAAAGGCCTACCATACCTTGGCTTAGGACCTTCAGCCCATTCGTACGATGGATCTTCGCGATCGTGGAATGTGGCTAATAATGCAAAGTATATGCATTCTATAGGTGATGACACATTGCCCATAGAAACAGAATTCCTTGACACATCCACCAAGTACAATGAATACATCATGACTGGGCTTCGTACCCAATGGGGCGTCAACAAAGCGGACATTCTGAAATTTGGTGATCAATATTTGGTGCACTTTGATCAATCTGTATCCCTTTTCTTAACAAATGGCATGGTAAGTCGTAGCCAGAATACCTATACCCTTACCGCTGAGGGCAAATATTTTGCTGATAAGATAGCTATGGAATTATTTTATGTAACGGATGGAGATGACTGAGCACAAAGTTCATCCCAATATTCTACAGCCCGCCTCGTGTGAGGGATGCATATAGACCCGCCGACCAGATTGGCAACAGAAAACACTTCGAAAACTTCTGCTGTAGTGACCCCCAAATCATAGCATGTACCCAAATGATACTTGATACAATCATCACATCTGAGTACCATAGAGGCTACCAAGCCCAACAGTTCCTTAGTCCTTTCGCTTAAGGCACCATCCTGATAAGTCTGATTGTCAAGACTAAAAAAACGTTTGAGCACTTTATTGTCCTGCCCCAGGATACGATCATTCATTCGTTCCCTATAATCGTTAAACTCTTTTATCTGCAACATTTCTATTAATTATATTTAGAAGTGATCTAAAAACACAGGTGTAAAGCTCTATACCCTGTCTTTAGTATTGGTAGTGCGCCAGAATGAAATGATCATTCTCATGGGCAATAATCCTAAAGTCACGATGGATCCTACACAAAAAAATATGAATTGGTATTTGATAAATTTGCCAAAATTGTAATCATCAAGCTCCATTGAACCTTTTAAAAACGCGATCGTTCCTTCTTCATCTATAAATCTCTGAAACTCATACAAGCTGTCCACCTGATAAAAAAATAACGGAATTGGAAGGAAAATAAGTATCATCTTCAACCATTTCGCTCTTGAATATGGAGTATATGACAACAAAAATATGATTCTACCAAAGGTAAGAAACAGCACAATAGATACCATGTTAGGAATATAAAAATGATAGCTGATTCCTGACTTCATATATATCAGCCCCAATATCAAAATCCCTAATACAACAACAAATACCCAACTCAATATCTCAAAATTCCATTGCTTCTGCATTATATAAATATAATTTTTGGTCGGCAAAGGTAAAGTATTCCTATGACATTGAGCTTATTCATAAGGTATTGTGTGTATATCAGTTGGAAGTGATACATACTAAAGTATTCCTATTGTATATATTTCGTCAGTTTAACTCCTCTGATCTACATAAATGTAGTTGATCCAACCCCCAAATATTTTGAATATTCACACATCAAAATGATTAGAATAAAATTTTCTATCTATAAAAATCAGTATCGGCAATGCCATCCCCGTTATTATCAAATCCGGTAACTTTCAGCCTGATTTTCAAATAACCGGAAGTGCCTGTAGTACCTAAATGTTCACTAACCAGCATCAATCCATAGGCCTGCCTATTTCCGACTTCCGTTCTGATAGCGAAGACTTTTCCATTAATTTTAGTCCTGCTTTCAAACTTTTCTTTAAATCCAGGAGTAAGTTTGACCACAGACATCAGTTGATTATTATTCTGTATTTTATCAAATTTTTCTGCAGTAAGGTTTGTTAGGGCAATTTCACTCTCATTCACTTCCAGCCATTGTTTTACTGGAATATTATTATCTTTAAAATTTGGCCCCCTGAAGTAGTAATTGGAAAACAAATCATTCTTCACATAGGCCGGCGTCAGCAATGCATACATAGGCGCAGACCCAAAATAATCAGTGGCTGTAAAAATTAAATCCACCCGTGTAGTGTTGTCTGAAGCATCAATATCATCCAGCACCTGACCTTGCATGATGTTTAAATAACAACCAAATTGCTGATGATTTTGATTTCCAAGATTAGCTGTGGCATCAGGATTGTATGCAGAAGATTCAGGGATCAAAATGGTTTCCTCAGGCGTTTCTTGCAATCCACCTTCTGTTGCTGTAGTATCATTTTGTCCTTCAACATTTTGAACAGACTCCGAAGAATTACTCACAATACTCTGATTATCAGAATTTTGCTCAACACTCTTGCGTAATCGAAGTCTAAGGATTGGTTCAAAAACATTAATGACGGATTTTACATTTTGGGTCATTGATTTTACCTGATCTCCGGCAGACTGTATATTCTGACTTATTTCAGTGGTTTTTTCCTGATTTTCAATACTCTTTTGTCTTATCCTTTCAGACGCTTTTACAGCCTTATCTACTGTAGATTTTCTTGATGGTTGTTCCTGTGCACGTATTATAGAGACAAATACAAAATGACTAAAAATAAAAACGATTGAGAATGTATTGATTATATATTTCATGTTTACATATATTTTATAAAATTCAAAAATAAATCTTTACCTTTCATTCTGAAATAAAGCTAATTATTCATTAAAACAGCCTGAAATTATTTTGACTTAGGGTTTTTTATTATGGAGTTATTATTCAGATTTGCATCATCATTGTTTAAGTTATTATCAATAAATATGTCCGGATCATACACTATAAAAACTTGATAATCGGGGGGAAACTCATTTCCAGGTTTAAATGCTGCCCTTTCATAAATAATTTTAATATCTTCATTACTATTCAGATTTGTAAAGGGTATCTGCTTCACCATTTTTTTATTGTCTGAAGCATAATTTTCCCATAGCTGGATATGCTGCTGATTGCTGTTCGATCTGAAATTTTTTCCTCCAATATTTTTGACTATTCCAATAATCTGTAATCGATCTCCGGTACTTAACTTTATTATTTTGAATGTGATAGAAGTGGTAGCAGGATCGATCGTATTGAGGTAAACTGCTTTTTTTGATTCTATTGCATCAGCAGGAGGGCTCTTAATTTTTGATAACGTTTGAGCACTCAATGTTGAAATTATGATCACGTTTATTAATAGTACTGATAAGTGTTTCATTTGTATGTAAATTTTATTTGTCGATTAATAATAGAAAGAAAGGTTTTATGGAAGTAAATATTTGATACTTTTATAATACCTAAAAATCTATAATGAAATCCTATTGTTGCTCAAAACTAAGCTCATTGTAGATATTTAGGTATTAAAATGATGTGACTACTCCAGAAAGTTTATTTTTGCCACTAAGACACAATAAGACTAAGGCTACAAAGAATAACGAATTGTAAATATTTGATATTCAATCCTTTGTGAACTTTTGAGCCTTAGGGACTTTGTGGCATTTATTTATTTTTGCCTTTTCGGAGTGGACTCATATTTTAAAAAATAAAGCATGATGAAGCATTATAAAGCAAAAGTCATTGAATCTATTTTATTATTTAATGACTGCTTCAAATGGTTGGTTGTTGCCGTCAAAACGGACGAGGGGTTTCCCCTGCTTATTGTATATTTCACTTTCGCCCGCAGTACTTTTTGCCAGTATTCTAAGCATTTCCATATTCCAGTTATCCCCGCCGAGACCTCCGCCAAATGTGGTCTTTAGAGTGATGCTTTTTATTTTATTTATTAAAACAGCAGCACTTAGTTCTATAGGAACCGTTTCGGTATAATTGTTAATCCATCGCGCACTCTTATTGATGTTATTGAATGATTGTGATGTCCCATCTGTATATTTTACAATGGCATTCACATTATCACTTCCTCCACGCAGATCATCACCACCTGTTGTTATTTCCAGCAATAAGGTTTTTACTAATGTACTCCCTACATTACTTTGAGCAGGTGCTGTAGGGGGATTTGATACTCTGTACTTTTTATCCACAAAATAGGTCATCCATTTACAAGCCTTATCTTCGAGATAGTAATATGTATTCTCTGCTGGACTAGCAACCAATGTCATGGTCTGATTAGGATAATTGGGATCACAAATGAAAATTTTGAAGTCTTCTTTAAAATTACCAAGGTCTCCTTTATACCTACCTACCTGATATCCGAAGGCTACCACCTGATGATGCGGTCTGACGCCTCCATCTCCAGCCTGAAACAAACCCAATGGCACAGGTTTGCCTGCATCAATCTGGCTTTTTAGTTCTTCAAGTCGTCCACCATTAAAACCTTGAAGACCCCAGTTAAAAAACTCAGTCGTCCTCCACCCAAATGGATTATTGATCAACTCAAGCCATTTGTCAGCATTTTCAGCAACAGAAGTATTTTGTCTGTTAAATATATATTGGTGCAGTGTGGACCCCGTAGCAGGCCGAAATGTCTGCTGTGGTAGCTGAGTGCCCGAGAAGTAGTAATCCAACATAGTGTATGCCATTCCCCCACATAATCCACCGAATCGAGGGCCGTTAATACCTGCGAATGATACCTCACTTTGGAAATTATTGACAAATTTCAGACCATGTACAGAAGGTTGAAAGCTGGTCATTTTCTTATTTAAGGCGGCATCCAGGGATGCTCCTTTGACAATAGCTGAACTTATTTTTTTTTGTGCTACACTGATATTTAGCAAAAACAATCCAAGCACCATTGGCAAAACGAATTTATTAAATTTTTTCATGATCTTATATTTTTTTAAGTGAATGTTAAATTAGAGTATGTTTAAAATTTATTTACACTGACTGCGTCCACATAAAATTCCGCATCCTGTTGACCAGCAGCATAGATGACTACTTGGTTGCATGCATCTTTACTGGACTTAGTTAGTTCAAGTCTCTCCCACTTACAATTTGTTTTAGAAACTACAGTGACATTAGGGCTACCTGTGGGGCCATATCCCAATGATACTTTTCCTTTGATTACATATACCCAACAGCTCACTTTTACAGGCAAATTGCCCGCAGGAATATCAGAATTTACTATACCACTCCCACTGACTGTGGTCTTGACATGCATCATATACCCCATCACAAAATTTGGCCATAATGGAATGCAATTGCTGCCGGCCTTAATAAGCTCCACCATAACACAACTATTGTTCTGTAGTGATCCTAGCCAAAGTGTCCATTGCTGAGCCAGAGATACTCTGAAGAGATTTTGCATCTCAGTACAGGATTTATTAAAACACTCCATCTGAGGATTGTAGAAAGTGTATGATGAAGAGGATGGAGACATTGACTCAAATTGTGGATTGGGTACTAAGTTGCCAGCACCTGATGACTGCCCTAAAGATCCGCCAATACTCCAAAAAATGATAGCCAAATGGATGAAATACTGTTTCATTTTTATATGATTTTGATTAAAAAATATTTTATTAATTACAAGAAGAACTAACAGCAGCTATACGGTGCTCGGGATTACTACCTGAAAACCTTACTAAAGGACTACCACTACCTCTGGTCAAAAAAATTCCATCTGGATAAGAACGGCAGATATATTTTACCAACAGCTGGTCAACATTCCAATTGTCAGTAGTCTCAAAGAGCCCAGTTGATCCATCACTGCTTCTGAAAGAAAGAATCATATCCAGGATTTGATCAATTCTGATTCCAGTGATTGGGTATGCCTGTTGAAAAGTAAAGTTATTGGCAAAACTCCTTCCACTAGTAGCAATTCGAATTGTGCGGTAGCCTGATCCATTGACCATATATCGCAATAAAGCGGTGCTTCCTCCTCTCAAATCATCACTTCCAGTTTTTATTGTAATCTGAAGACTTGCATCGGAGGCATCTATTCTTCTTACGGTAATATTACATCCACTCGCTCCTAGGATTCCTCCGTTCCCTTGATTATTTCTCCAATACTGACACAATCCTGTACATCCACTTTCATTGGACATGATGACCAATGATCCTGCCGTGACCCTAATGGATTTGACATTGAATGGCAGGATACTGGTTTCTACAATACCGACGACCCGACTGGTTCCACTAAAGTTTTGACCACTATATATGGTCACCTGGCTAGTTAGGGCATTTGTTATGCTTAAAAGTGCACTACAAATAATAAAATTTAAGATTTTGATGCTCATTTTTCTACATTTTTTGTTGGGTTAATTAATATTACAAAAGTATAGGAAGCACAAATCACTTCCTAATTACCGCCTTCACATGATTGTGTCTATAGTCGTTGGAGTCCATCACATATTGGTGTGATAGTATGTTGGAGATATATAATAGATGTTATGGTAGATATCACGATCCAGATTCATACTGGCTAAATACCATGGATGCTCAGCTTCTGAAGGAGTTTAGAGCTACATCCGATCATCATTGATGTCGTATATTACAATAATGGAAAGAGATAAATTAAACACCCAAAGTTGAATATTAACAATCAAAACTGACACCATTAAAACATACAATGAAACCATCTATGAAGAAGGTCAGTATTAAGGTATGAAGTTTAAGATATTAGCCTCCAATTGTGAAAACTATAGCTGCAATTTAAGTACGCTGGATCAGTTCAATATTTTGAACTTACTGAATTCGAAGATTGCTTCAGTGGCACTATTTACATGAAGTTTTTTGTAGATTTTCTTTATATGTGTTCTTATAGTATCAATACTCAGGTGGAGGCTATCG
>JBATLS010000657.1:0-3763 GCA_049289435.1 Saprospiraceae bacterium
GTATGTTACATCACGGGTTTCAATATATATCTATAATTTAGGTTGGTTTATTTTGTGCCTAAAGGCACGATGGCGGTGATTTTATATTGATTGTGCTACCCATATTTTGTCCCTAAAGGGACAAAGCTACTTGTTCAAATTTAATTCTGACATGATCAATAATTCGACAAAGTAAATCTTTTTTTAGATATTTTCAAGCTGCCTTTTGTGTTATTTCTGGGTGATGGTGTGGCACGTTTCTGATGAATATTGGTCATTGGCAATAATTCTCGTTTTTAAGTCCCTTTAGGGACAATATATGGGTAGAAATGTCATTTCATAACAATGTTTTCTGTGCCTTTAGGTTCAGTATGTTACATCACGGGTTTCAATATATATCTATATTTGGGTTGGTTTATTTCGTACCTAAAGGCACGATGGCGGTGATTTTATATTGATTGTGCTACCCATATTTTGTCCCTAAAGGGACAATTTTACTTGTTTTATGCTAATTATTACGTGTTCAAAACTTCAAAATTGAATATTGGTTATGAGGTTCTACTACAATTTGATCCCGATCGTTAGTGGGAGATACAAAACTCTTTGACCAGTAGCTTCAGTGAGTGGCGATTGAAAAATTTGTATTATTAATGGATATAAACATCGAGAAGTCTGGTGTACGGACTTTAGGCCACCATGTTGTCCCCATACCTACTTCTGAGCCGTCTTGACTAAATATATGGCCACCAATGAAAAGAAAATATTGGGTATCCAGACACCTAGTCCAGGCGGAAGGGATAGATTGGTAGAAAAAGTAGTGCTAAATTTGGACAAGATCACAAATATAGAGCCAATGACTACTCCGGCAGCCAGATGAAAGCCCATGCCACCACGTACCTTGCGGGAAGCTACAGATACACCGATCAATGTCAATATAAATATGGTAAAAGGATCTGCAGTCCTCCTGTAGAGTTCGATACTATATTTTTTCCCACTATCCAGGCCTTTATCTTGTTCATAGGTCAAAAACTCCCGAAGGTCAGAGGTATTCATCATTTCCATCTGCTTGGTATATCTGGTGAAATCTTTAGGCAGAAAATTGAAAGTAGTGTCCATATTCTCTGATGGTTTGGGAATCAGCGTCTCAGAAGTCTCTCCAAATGTCCTGATTTCGTAGCTTTCGAGACGCCATTTATTGGGAGCTCCTATATATTTTATCTTGTTGGCTTTGAGTGAGTAAATAAGTTCTTTTTCTTTATTAAATCGTTCGAGTCTGAAGGTACGCCCCGAACTGTCTGAACTGGTATAACTGCGGATATATACTTTTTCGTCGGGGTTGAGCCAAAAGTGGATATTGTGGTTGAGGGTAGTCTTTGCACTGGCTCTGATGTACTCGCTCTCAAATTCATTTTTAAGCCTGTTGCTTTTGGGGATGACATAATTGTTGGCATACCATAAGAGTGATGCCAATATACCTGCTCCTATCATGTATGGCCTCAAAAACCTTGAATAACTCACTTTAGCACTCAGGATACTGATGATCTCAGAATTTTTTGCCATCCGAGAGGTAAAAAATATGACAGCCAGCAGTGCAAATAATGGCCACAGTAGTCCATTGATCCAAGGGATAAAATGGAGGTAATAGCCTGTGGCAATTTCTTTGGTGGACAGATTGGCGTTGATAAACTTATCTACCCTTTCGAAATAATCGATCGTAATAGCTATGCCAGTGATGAGTAGCATAGTAAAGAAAAAAGTACTCAAATACTTTTTGATGATATATCTGTCCAGTATTTTGATCATAATCGTTGGCTTACAGATTTGACCATTTGGGTCTTCCACTCATCAAACACCCCTTCGATGATTTTTTGCCTGCTTTGCCCCACCAACCATAAGAAAAATGTCAAATTATGGATAGTGGCAATTTGGCCAGCGAGCAATTCCTCTACCTTAAAGAGGTGTCTGAGATAGGCTTTGGTATGCTCTCTGCTGGTAGGTGCCCCACTGCTTTCATCTATAGGACTCAAGTCATCTTTCCATTTGGCATTTTTGATATTGATGATACCGTCTTTGGTGTACAATATACCGTGTCGGGCATTTCGTGACGGCAATACACAATCAAACATATCGATACCTAAGGCGATGCTTTCCAATATATTTTCGGGCAGTCCTACTCCCATCAGATATCTGGGTTTTTCCTTAGGTAGGATATCGCATACCAGCTCAGTCATAGCATACATATCTTCGTGAGGTTCGCCTACAGACAATCCACCTATCGCATTGATATCCTGATTTTGATCAGATATAAAAGTCGCCGATTGCTTGCGTAGATCAGGAAAAGTGCTGCCTTGGACGATCGGGGCAAAAGTCTGATGATGACCATAGATAGGAGTACTGATATTCATCTTTTCGATACATCTTACCAGCCATCTGTGGGTCATGTGCATCGATTTTTCCGCATATTTATAGTCGCAAGGATAGGGGGTGCACTCGTCAAATGCCATGATAATATCGGCACCTATCTGTCGCTGTACATCGATGACAGACTCCGGACTGAAAAAATGCCTGGATCCGTCTATGTGAGATTGAAACTTTACTCCCTCTTCGGTAATCTTGCGCATGCCCTTGAGTGAATACACCTGATAACCGCCGCTATCAGTGAGTATCGGACTCGACCAATTCATAAATTTATGCAAACCTCCCACTCGGGTCAGGATATCTATACCAGGCCGTAGATAGAGATGATAGGTATTGCCCAGGATGATTTGTGCCTGGATGGGGTCTCTGAGTTCGTGCTGGTGTACACCTTTCACTGTACCCTGAGTCCCTACCGGCATAAATATGGGCGTAAGGATGGTGCCGTGATCTGTCGTAATGACTCCGGCTCTTGCAGCAGAAACTTTATCTTTGTGTTGTATAGTAAAAGTCATACATTAATTTGATCTGAACCTCGCCATATCCATTTTGATGAGCACAGCCAGCATCAATGAAAAAGCTATCAAAGAAGAGCCACCTTTGCTCAGAAAGGGCAGAGGAATGCCAATCACAGGGAGTAAACCCATGGTCATGCCAATATTAAATACAAAGTGAAAAAAGAAAATTCCGGCCACGGCATAACCATAATTTCTGATAAACTCTAGATTGGCACGTTCAGCTATGATAATACACCGTATCAGTAATATAGTAAACAAGAAAATCACACCCAGACTCCCGATAAATCCTTGCTCTTCGCCAATGGATGTAAATATAAAATCGGTCGATTGTTCTGGCACATAGTCGAGTTTTGTCATTTCACCTTGCAAAAATCCTTTGCCTTCAAACCCTCCCGAAGCTATAGCCATTTTGGATTGAATGATATTGTACAACGATCCCTGTGGATCGCATTTTTCTGGCCTCAACCATACATTAATCCTCTCTTGCTGGTGTGGTTTTAAAAAATTTTCAAAAACATAACTAGACCCAAAAGAAAATGAAATCAGAAATAGTAAAATCGACCATAGCAAACCTACTAATTGGAAGTTTTTTTTCCTGATTTGAAAAAATGAGAATACCACAAATATACCAATAGCTGGTAAAATGACCGCATCGGATTCTTGTTGAAACAATAATAGTATAATGATGGCCAGAGTACCTCCAGATATCCAGAGTGCTCTTTGTATTTTTTCATAGTCGAAAGTCATAATGACCCCTGCAAGAAATAATAGAAATACGGCCGCTAAAAAAGGACTATACAGCAGAGAAAATATGAATGTGGCACTGATGATTAAGCCACTCAATATCACCC
>JBATLS010000658.1:0-3780 GCA_049289435.1 Saprospiraceae bacterium
GGGTTGAAAAGAATGTGGTGGATCATATTTGAGCAACTCATAGCACCCTTGTATGTCTTGCCAAAAAGTTCATATCCCGACAATGCATACAATGCATACCTGAAGGACAAAATGTTGGCGTCATCCGCTATGTTGAGTTCGATTTCTTTGAGTTTGATGCACAATACATTGATGGTTTGGATAGCTCTTTCCAGATATTTGCCAATATTCATGAAGTGATATCCTTCGCCCCTGGCTATGGTGATATCTATGATGCCGTAATACAGATAACACTGATTGATGATATTGTCCATGACATCTACGGGATCTTCGTTGACTAATTTGTATTCATTTTCAGTACTTTTGACGATATGGTAGAAATTATTGAGAGTTTGCCATAGCTCTTTGGTGATATTGTCTTGCACAGATCTGGCATTTTCGCGAGCTGCGATGATATTATTGGCTATGGATGATGGATTCTCTTTGTCCGTAATGAGGTGGGTCAATAGTTCAGATGATTTCCAAATTTTCATTTGATTATCCACTTTTACTTTACTATGTCCATATTGATCAAAGATCAAATCCCAATTGTTTTCTATGGCATTGTCTTGTATAGCAGTATAATTGGTCAGTAGCAAAGTTGTTTCCACTTTTGTTCTTTCCATATACCTGCTCATCCAGAATATTGCGTCTGCTACTCTACTTAACATCTTATGTTTAATTTAATTTCCTAAAACCCAAGTATCCTTACTACCACCCCCCTGCGATGAGTTGACGACCAACGAACCCTGCTTGAGGGCTACTCTTGTCAACCCACCCGGCGCAATATCGATACCTCCCGGCCCGTACAAGGCAAATGGTCTCAGATCCACTCTACGGGATTGGATCTTGCCATCTATAAAGCATGGTGCTGCCGAAAGATTGATAATGGGTTGTGCTATAAAGTCTCTCGGTTCGGCATTGATAGCATCTTTAAAATCCTGCATCTCGGTTTCAGTGGCAGCATTGCCGATCAGCATACCATATCCACCACTACCATTGGTTCTTTTGATCACCATATTTTGCATATTGCCGAAGACCATTTTCCTTTGATCCATGTCTTCCATGGTATAGGTTGGCACATTTTTTAGGATGGGCTCTTCATTGAGATAGTATTTGATCATGTCAGGTACATATGCATACACCGCTTTATCGTCGGATACGCCATTGCCCATGGCATTGATGATATTGACATTGCCAGCTCTGTATGCCCAGTATAGACCAGGTACTCCGAGCGTACTTTCAGGTCTGAATGTCAATGGGTCGAGATATTCGTCGTCCACCCTTCTGTAGATCACGTGCACTTGTTTTAAGCCTTTGGTGGTCTTCATATATACTTTGAGATTGTCCACGACCAGATCTCGACCTTCTACGAGTTCTATACCCATCAACTTGGCCAGGGTGCTGTGCTCAAAGTAAGCTGAATTGTATATACCAGGCGTAAGCAATGCCACTGTAGGGCTGCTGGCTTGCAGATTGGATAGATCCAGCAGGTTCTTGAGCAACATGTCCGGGTAGTTCCTCACCAATCTGACATTGTTGGCAGGCAGCTGATTTGGGAAAATCCTATTGCTTATATTACGATTTTCCAGCATATATGAAACACCCGAAGGCGTCCTGAGATTGTCTTCCAGTACATAAAATTGTCCATCATAATCCCTGATCAAGTCTATACCTGCTATATGGGTATATATATCAAATGGTATCCTCACATTGGTCATCTCTTGCAGATAGAATGGGCAGGTGTATATCAGCTCCTTGGGGATGATCCCATCATTTAGTATAAATTGCTCATGATAGATGTCTTTGAGAAAAATGTTTAGTGCCTTAAGACGTTGTTTGATTCCTGACTCTATGATGTTCCATTCGTCGGCCGGTATGATCCTGGGTATCACATCAAACGGAAATATTTTCTCAATGCCCTCCCCACTATCATATACTGTAAATGTCACTCCCTGGGTCATAAAGAGCTTGCGGGCTAAGTCATTTTTTTTAGACATGTCCTCCGCAGTTAGGCTTTCGATATTGGTCATGAATGGTTGATAATGACTCCTGATGCCCTGATCATAATACATCTCATCCCATAAAGATGGTTCAATACTATAGTCTTTGTAATTGACCGAAGATTTTCCTTCACTCATTGTATAGATTTAAGTTGATGGACTAAGCGTATGATTTAATTTTAATCATACACTAATGGTTTTGAATGATATATATATGGCAAAAATGAAAAATATTGGTTGTAACCAAAATTCCTATAACACAATCTCGTTCTCGTAAAGTCCTTTATATTTTTTAAACTTCCGTTAGTAAGTGAAAACTATCAGAATTCACATCGTGAAAAATAGAGACCTTTCTTGACAGAGCACTAATTACAAACAATGCTCAAAATTAGTAAATTAAATCAATATCATCATATTGTACGAGCTAAATATATTTTAACAGTATTTTGGGTAATACCCCCAAAAAATACGGGGTGATATCGAAATATGTCTTAATTTTATGATTGTTTGGTTGGATTTTAAACATATTTTATAATAATATACATTTTCTATCATATTTCTAACATCGTATATCGAAGTGCTTTTATGATTTCATTTGATCGAAATTTATTAAATTTAAAATTTTATTCTGAATTTTAGGGTTATATATGAATTAATCATAATTTTGTATGGACTTTTGTCCATTTTAATACTTTGGATTCCATGATGAAGAATAGCACCCGATCAAGAGCAGATGTTTTGAACACTTTGAGCCGACTACTTAGCGAGGAGCGGGCCGCCATCTGCCAGACCAATCAAGAGGACATGTCGTCTGCACCTGATGATTTGTCCCTTGCTGATAGATTGTATGTAGATGATAAGAAGATCGATGGCATGATACTTTCGCTGACACAAGCAGCTGCCTACCCTGATCCTGATGATGTCATCCTATATGAGTTTGAGCGGGAGGACGGGCTGCGTGTCACCAATCAAACAGTCCCTTTTGGTAGGATATTGATTATATATGAATCCAGACCCGATGTTACCGTCGAAGCTGCAGCTATGGCGTTCAAATCTGGCAATTCCATCATGCTCAAAGGCGGCAAAGAGGCCAGAAATACCAATTTGGAGTTGGTTCGTTTATGGCATCTTGCATTAGAAGAAAACGGGTATCCAACTTCTTTTATCTCTTATCTTGATATCTCGAGGGATGAAACCCAAAAGATGATTGCTGACCCTACAGCTCGGATAGACTTGATCATACCCAGAGGTGGTGATGCGCTGATTGACTTTGTATTGCGTCATTCCAGAGCGCCAGTGATCATCAGTGGGCGTGGCAACAATTTTATTTATGTACATGATGATGCGCCACAAGAAATGGTCATCGCTCTGGCTATCAATGGAAAACAAAGGATATCTGTGTGTAATGCTACTGACAAGATATTGATCCACCGAGATTGGGATGATGACAATGTGAAGAGTTTAATAGTTGCTCTGAAAGAACATAACATCGAAGTTTTGGGCGATGAGAGCATGGCAAGTTGGTCAGAAGTTATATCTAAGGTACATGACCAATCTATCTGGTATGAAGAATTTTTGGCAGCCAAAATGATGATAGGCAGGGTAGGGAGCATCGAAATCGCTATAGAAAATATCAATAAATATTCTGGCGGTCATTCAGCATCTATAGTGACTCCACAAGTGTCTCTCGCCAAACAATTTATGAAAGAAGTCGATTGCGCAGCCGTGTATCATAATGCTTCTACCCGCTATACAGATG
>JBATLS010000659.1:0-1619 GCA_049289435.1 Saprospiraceae bacterium
ATCTCCTTCACAAATGGATGTATCTCTGCCCAGATTGAACACAGGCAATGGATTAAATCCAATATTTATACTATCCCGGACTTTGCAAGAAGCTTGATTGACTTCTACCCAATAAATTCCAGAGGTAGTTGCAGGTCTTTTACTGAGTTTGATTCCGTCCTGCCAAGTGATATTGGCACCTAAAACATTGACGCTAAGATTGATTGTGTCTCCGACACATCCAACTGTATCTTTACCTAGATTTATATTTTGTAGTAAGATGTAATCTATCTTGATTGTATCTGAAAAATCACAACCATCTAGATTTACATTGACAAAATATTTTCCAGCGCTATTTATGGTTATATTTTGGGTCGTGCTACTATTATTCCACAAGAAAGAAGCGCTCGGATTGTTGACATTTGCTCTGATGATGTAATCTTGAGCTGAGCAAAACACGGTATCTCTTGGCAGTATGTTGTCTATGACGGCAGCTGAATAAATGATCACGGTATCTTTGATGATACAACTGTTGCCAAAAGTAACGGTCACGTGGTATGATCCGGGTTGAGTGACAGTAAGTTTGGAAGCAGTGGAGTTATTGCTCCATAAATATTTCTCTGAGGTGGTACTATTGAAAGCATCTAATATAATATTTGGGCTGCTGGTGCACAAAAAACGATCTGGCCCCAAAAATCCCCGGTCTGTCAAAGGATTGGGTGTTGGGAAGAGCCAATTCAAATTACTATTATTTACATTGGAGCTAAATGGTCCAGCGTCAAATGATGGCCTGCCAATTCCTGCATTGTCTCTTATTTGTATAAATCCGGTCTCCAAGATGGCATTGGCTGGCATACTGAAAGTGGTTTTACTTCCGGATACACTGGAGAGGAGGCTGATTGCGAGACAGTTATTTCCTTTTGCTTTGAGATACTTATTGATAAAAATAGTATCCTTTTGTTGGAAAGTGTAGGTCTTTCCTGCGGAGAGTAACAAAGAATCGACGGTCAATGATCCAGTATAAATAAATGGAATATTGGATTCAAAACTGCCATTGCCAAACATAGATATTTTGCGTGCAGAATTGTTGCCATAGGTATAAATCTGTCCTATACCGTTGATATGGTCAGTGATGACATGCCCAAGTTTCGAATTACCATTCTGTATTTCCAAACCAGTGGTGAGCGCCTTGAGCACTATGGTAGAGCTATCGCCCAAAATAGTACCGGAGCGATCAGACCAAAATGGCTGTCTGTAAGGGAAGGATGAACCGCCAATGGTAATGGTAGATTTACCGAAATCTGCAATTGGTTTGAATATTTGATCGTACATGCTAATGTATCCTTCAGAATTGATGGCATAGTTATCTGTTTTAAAAGTGCCCTTGATTATATCAAAGTAATCTATTCTTATGTTTAAGTCGCTGGTCAATCGGACAGTACCTTCACAAACTATGTTAATTCGTGACATTAGGTTACTATTGGTGTAAATGATTTGGTTGGCTTGGTTTCCACACATCTCCAATGATGAAATAAAATTGATAGGCGTGTGGAGCCTGAAGTCTCCGTAGCAATAAAGGGGAGAAAGGTCTAAGGATGGATTTCTGTTGGAAGTCACCGTAAAATCATGGCAATTGGCAG
>JBATLS010000660.1:0-2871 GCA_049289435.1 Saprospiraceae bacterium
GTTTTGGATCGCAGTTACAAACTGCGACCATCAGTTTTGGATCGCAGTTACAAACTGCGACCATCAGTTTTGGATCGCAGTTACAAACTGCGACCATCAGTTTTTTTATATTCGATCAGAGACCAAGACCACCAGAACTCTGGCAATGCGAGGCCACAAAAAATACGCATTTTTCAATTGCCACTGGCTTCAGCCAGTGGACAAAATGTCTTCTATCCATTGGCTTTAGCCAAAAAATGAGTTAGTTTAGCTATGACAAATTGCTATTGATTTTTTCTTTTTTCTTTTATTGTCAAGAATCTTCGACCGAGAAGACAATACGCTGACATTAGCCAGTGACCGACATGCTGATATATTTAGGGAAGCTTCCCAATCGTAATCCCGATAGCTATCGGGAGAAAATCCAAAATCGTAAATCCAAAATCAATTTTTCCTCTATTGCATTTTGGCCAGCATATAGTTGCACCACAACTGAAGGATACCAATAAAAATCATGGCCACTCCCATCCATTGTAAGATTGGCACTGCCCCCAGATATGCTTTGCCATATAAAGTGACAATAAATAGCTCTGGGATCACAAAAAATAATATCGAAATACTGACCGTCGTGATCAAGACGAGGTATGTGGCTTTGTAGTATATTTTTTTCTTTGCCAATTTTATTTTTTCGCCGGCTATCTCAGGAAACATCACCACAGAGATCGCCCCACTGACAAAAAAGGAGATCCTGGCTATGTTCAATGCAGCTGTCCAATATCCCGTAAACTCACTCGTGTAGTAATGTTTTATCCAAATAGTAGGCCCATTGATCAGTGATTGTAGCAAAAAATTGACCAAAAGTACCTTGAAAATAAATGAGTAAATAGGTTTGAAATCTATGGGCTGGCGTGGATCAGCTGTAATTTTGGCTTCTTTGATAGAGGGAAATATCAATAAAAATGCCAGAAAAAACCCAAATCCATAAGCAAATATAGCGCCATTGACTCCCAAGTCATAATACAATAAGATGAGCAGAAAAAGTACCCTGATCAATGCTTCTACGATCCCATTCCAACTGAAGAGTTTGTATTTTTTCATGCCTTGCAGTACGCCACGGTTGATGGGCAATATCAATGCGCCAACCAGTGTGAGCCCTACGATGATGACGGACATGCTCGATTTGATGTGTAAAAATGCAGATATATTTTTCGAAAAAAACATGAGGATCATCACCGTAGCAAATGAAAACAGTAAGACGTCATTCTGCACTTTTCTTCTAAGGTCGCCTATGTGCTGATAGTTTTTTTCTGCAAAATATATGGATGTAAATTTTGTAATAGCAATCCCTAAGGAAGCCGCAGGAAGGGCGATCCACATAAATATGGCCATCAGCGCTCCAAATTCTCCGTAGGACTCTGGCCCCATCCATCGCCCAGCTACAAAGTGAAAAGCATATGCCAGTATATTGGAAACTAATACGCCTATGATGACTATACTGCTATTTTTGATCAGACTCATAGATGATATTGTATTCGCTCAATATATATGGTGGGTATTGCGGATGGTGATCATTGAGCCGTATGTACAGCGTAAAAATCAAAGTGTTTCCATCGGAGCATATCTTCTTTTTTGTGAATCTGGATGATCTCAGCGTCACTCACAAAATCGCTGAAATAGTACAATTGATAGCCTAATCCAGTCAGGAAATCATAGTATTCATACTTGTCAGCGGTAGGCATTTTGCCAAAACACTCCGATATCAAGATGGGCTTGCAGGTGACCAGAATGGACTTGATCGATTTTGCGATTTCTTTGTCGTATCCCTCGGTGTCTATTTTGATCAACTTCAATTTTTGGGCATAATCGGGGTGCTTTTCTTGTAATAAGGTCTCTAAATGTACCCCTTTGATCTGATCGGGGAGCACGTATTTACCATGTCGGGACTCTTTGGTAGGGGAGATGCCTCCGTTGTTGAAGGAAGCTTCTGATGAGTGGTAGTAAAAGCTGGATGATGTATCAGTGATCGCTACATTGTAAGGAACTATATGCGCCACCTCAGGATTTAGACCCGCATTTTGGCTCAGTATCTTAAATACTATCGGATTGGGATCGAATGCCAGGCACAGTCCATCCTTGCCTGCTGCCAGTGCCATAGGTATCGTCATCTGCCCTACATTGGCCCCAATATCCATGACGGTATCTCCCGGCGATACAAATTTTTTAAAAAACTCGATGTGGGCTTTTTGGATCACTTTTTTTTCTACCAATGGATTTTCCCAGTTGGCAAATTTGATATTTCCATAGCCCTCTATCGGGAATATATCTTCTCTTGTAGGGTATTGCTGAAAAGTCCTTTTTGCTTTCCAGATGATAAAATGCCGTTTGATGGATTCCCACATGAGTTTTGATTATTTTTTACCTGTAAAAAACATATTTTGCTCCGTATTGCCAAATTTTGAGCTTGTAGAGAGGTCGATCTGCCCGGTAAGTTCCTGATAGATCAATTGTACCGAAAAGGTAGTATCTGAAGTTTCAAACCAATGATTTTTCTCTCCGTTTTGTGTAGTGGTTTTTACAAATGTCAGATGGCGCTTACCTATCGTGTAGTCTTCATCTTCGACTATGATGCTTTTGGTGTCAAATATGATCACTTTTACCCGGGCTGGAGATGGGTTGCCACATCGGAGATCAGTAGCAGTAGTGGCCTTGCCACAAGCTTTGATGGTCCCTGTATAGTTACCTACTATATGGATAAATCCTACCGTCAATGGATCATCGATTTGGTTGTCCACACATGCGTGCATCACCACCAATGTGATCAAACAGATAATTATTTTAAATCTACACCGCATCTCCTGACATTTAGTTTTCCCTAAAGTGGCACAAAAGTAG
>JBATLS010000661.1:0-3374 GCA_049289435.1 Saprospiraceae bacterium
GACATCTGTTGCACCCATTCTGGGATGTTCCCCTTTGTGTCTTGACATATCGATGATTTCACCTGCCTTTTTGATAGCTTGGTAAGCCGCTTCTATGACTACATCAGGATGTCCTACAAAAGTGACCACTGTACGATGAGTAGCCTTACCGGGATCCACGTCCAACAATTTGATCCCTTCTACTTTTTGAATTTCGTCAGTGATTTGTTTGATGATATTCATATCCCGCCCCTCAGAAAAATTGGGGACACACTCTATGATTTTGTTTTTATCCATAACATTAAAATTGTACAAAATTACTCAAATTAACGGATTGAAACAATCATCTGATCATGGATTACAAAATTACTTACGCACATTACGCACAAAAAGGATTGAACAAATGGCATTGTGATGCTATTTAGTGTATATTTGTTACCACTTAGCACCAAATCATGAAATTCAGGCGATATTTTTTCATTTTGCTTTTTTGTGCCGTGAGTGTATTGGCTCAAGCCCAGAAAGTCACTGTATCCAGAGAAATTGGAATCAGAAATAATTATGCCTATGATATCATCCCAAATATTGATGGGAATATTATTTTTTATCACGATCGAGGCTCAGAGCACGCATTTGAGATTTATGACAGTGACCTCAGATACAAAAACACCATAGAACCGGAATTTGAAAAAAAGAATATCCACCCTGCAGGAGCTATAGGTATGGATACCAGTTTCAATTACTACTATTCGTACAAAGAAGAAGGCAATATCTATTATAAAGCCATCGCCTATGATAAAAATGTGTCTCTCATAGACTCCACCACCATATTGGTAAAAGACAAAAAAACAGTCAGCAACAATCCTAAATTTGCCTTCTCCAAAGATAAATCTAAGGTTCTTATCTTCAATCCTGAATCAGGATATCTCAATCTTACATTGATCGACAATCATACATTAAAACTGATTTACGACTTACAGTTGACAGTAGATGGGATTGACCTGAAAAATGATTTTGAAAAACTATTGGTTACCGATGATGGAGAAATTTATATTATCACCCGTAAGTCATCTTTTTGGGATAGAGGTAGCAAAGGCTTTATACTTACCAGGGTTGCCAACAATCAAACGGTATTGGTACACAAGTTTTTTCCCGAATCCAATGAAATCACCGACTTAAAAATGGATTTTGATGAAATTAATAAAAAATTGGTACTCGCAGGATTTACTTCAGAAGGTGATCAGTCCAAAATCAATGGTTACTTCGGTTTTTCTATTTCACCTAATCAAATTCCTCCTGATGCCGAAATCCTGATCAATCGATTTAGCACCAATTTTATAGCTGATGCTACAGGAAAAAAACCTGGAAAAGTCCGAGAGCTATCAGACTACAGGCTGCAGGACATCATCATCCGCAATGATGGGGGTGTCATCATGATCAGCGAATTGATCAAAGAATTTACCAGAAGGTCGCAGATGACTGGCCCAGGTCAATTTGGAAATAATTTTCCTGTGAGGGGATTTGTGGATTACTATCATGAGGATTTGATTATTTTGGCCACCTATCCCAATGGTGAAGAACATTGGAAAAAAATATTTTTCAAAAAACAGTTTTCACAAGATGATAGTGGTATTTACTCTTCCTACTTTTTATTCAAGACCCCATCCAGAATCCGCTTGATATACAATGACGAAATCAAAAACAACAACACCGTCTCTGAATATGTCATGAACCCAAAGGGCGAGGCCGAACGCAAAAGTGTACTCAGTACCGAATATCAAAACCTAAAATTGAGATTCAGGAACGCCATTCAGGTCGGGTCATCCAGTCTGATCATACCAAGTGAAAAAACATGGAAACTCAACATGGTAAAAATTGATTACGAATAGTCTTCTCGATGATCTCTCAATATTTTTTTTTAAATCAATTCGATAAATAGCAAACAAATTTTCGCATGAATTACCGTAATATATGTGTTTCCGCATTTTTGTTAGTTAATATTTGCCTGACCAACACCTATAGTCAAGATAAAAAAGAGGTCATACCAACGGAATATATTGCAAATGCCGACCACGCTATACCCAGAATGAGGTTTAAGGTGGTCGAATCTCAAATAAATTCACCTGTTGCCCTTACTAAAAAATTTGCCAAAGAGATTGCTCAATTAACAGAAGATAGATATTTACAACTGACACATCTGATATTAGAAAAAGACATACCTACCATTCAAAAATCAATAGCAAAAGGAGCTTTAAGTTATAGGGAGCTGGCTTTGTTTTATTTATATCGTATTGATAAATTCGAAGGTGATCCGCAACTTAGATTGAATGCTATCATCAGCCTCAATCCTGATATCCTTCAGGAAGCCGAAGAAAAAGATAAAGAATCTAAGAAAAAAGGTAAAAGGCATCTGATATTTGGTATGCCCATACTTCTCAAAGATAATATTGGATACAACCATCTACCCACTACTGCAGGTGCAGCTGTCTTGAGCAATAATTACACTAAAGATGCATATATCGTCAGTCAGTTGAAGAAAAATGGTGCGCTGATCCTCGGCAAAAGCAATCTAAGCGAATGGGCGTACTTTTTTTGCAGTGGGTGTCCGCTTGGATATAGTGCAGTGGGTGGTCAGACGCTCAACCCTTATGCGCGTATGAAGATAGAAACAGGTGGGTCGAGTTCAGGTAGCGGCGTGGCAACTGCTGCAAATTATGCTATAGCGACGGTAGGTAGCGAAACATCCGGATCCATCCTGTCACCATCATCTCTCAATTCTATCGTAGGACTCAAACCGACCCCTGGATTATTAAGCAGGTCGGGTATTGTACCAATATCTTCTACACTCGATACCCCTGGCCCTATGACAAAAAACGTCACGGACAATGCTATATTGCTGGATGCTATGAAAGGAATAGATACATCTGACGACACTTATCCCATCGCCCCACAAGCAGAATATATCAGTCAACTAACCAAAGAAAAACTGAAAGATAAAAAATTTGGCGTGTTCAAACATCTGCTTGAAACACCCAATTATGCTACAATGATCGAAAAATTGAAAAAAGCGGGGGCAAGTGTTTATATCATCGAAAATAATGCACCACAACTGCAAGGATTTACGACATTACTAAATATGGACATGAAAAAAGACCTACCAGCATATCTCAATTCTTATGCTGGAGCAGATATCCAAGTAAAAAATATCGGGGATATCATCACCTACAACAAAGAAAATCCCAGTCTAAAAGCACCCTATGGTCAGGGACTATTTGAAGGCATCCTTTCTGACACTACCCAAGACGAATCATTTTTGAAGCTGAAGTCTGCGCTGCATGAGACCGGCAAAAATTATCTGGGTGACTTGATCAAAAACCAAAAACTAGACGCTATCC
>JBATLS010000662.1:0-1615 GCA_049289435.1 Saprospiraceae bacterium
TTGTAGAGGGGTATGACCAAAGATATATCCAAAATATGTCGTGTTGTTAATGTGAAGAATGATCAGGAATGGACTTTTTGTACACAAATGCGATGATTGCTGCAAAGATGGCTCCAGGTATGACAAAAGAAAAAGGTAACGAAAAAGCGATAGTGCCAAGTCCATATGACTCAGTGGCGTTGATCATGTCGATTTGGGTCTCTAACTCTTTACCACTAAGTGCAATCATATCAGGCAAATTTCTTAAGACCTCCACCAGAAGTTCTTTTAGCCGGATGGATAATGTAGGATCGATGTGATTCATCAAAATATAAGTAAATACTACAATGATAGTAGTACCAAGTATAAACGTCAGCCAACCTGCTTTGAAGGCTTCACTAAATTTAATACCACCACCATGATCTTTTCGAGTAGCAGTGACTGCTTTGGACATACCATATATTATAACCACATAACCAATCAAGGAAGACCACAGCAACATGGCATCTCTATCAACAAAATACAAACTTAGCATGATCAATACCTGTAGCAATCCAGCCCAAAACCCAAACTTTACAGAGTGATTTTCCATTACTTAAAATATTTGTGGTAAAAATACAAAAAAAGATAATATGTCATCGAAGAAGGTGGATTTACCATATAAATATCTTTCCTCTATATGATCACCTATGTAAATTTCAGCTATTATCTCACGTCCTCAATCAGGTGCTGCTGCTTTTTTCATACATTTGCGCTCTTATGAATACCATCCATCAAAGATATCAACAAATATTGAAAGCCATCGATGCTGAAAGGAATCACGAAGAACAATTTTTTAAAAATTTATCGGTCAGCAAATCATTGAAAGAGAAGGCTGACACTGGATTTGTATGGTATCCGGTCAAAATCGTTAGAAAATCTTATACTATAGGTGACTATGTCGAAGTAGAAGTAGAGCGTGATACATCGAACCAAAGTCATAAATTTTCTGAAGGCATGGCCGCCACTCTTTTCAATACCCAAAACGAAAAAACTGAAATCAGAGCAACGGTCTATTATGTCAGAAATGAAAAAATGAGACTCACGATCCATGCAGACCATATGGAAACTCTCGACGTATATGAAAAAGGTCTGTCAGGAGTGGAAGTCATCTATGATGATAAACCTTACAAAGTGATGGCATCGGCCATCAAAGGGATATTGGAGTCTAAGCATCCCAATCATCGTTTGCTTAGAGATGGTTTGTCACAAAAGAAACTAACCTTAGACGCCTACATGGTCGACCAATATCCTCAAGAGTTATCTTTTCCACATCTGAACACATCACAAATACAGGCCATTCAAAATTGTATCAAATCACCGATCATAGGCATCATCCACGGTCCTCCCGGTACTGGCAAAACCACTACTCTGGTACATCTATTACAGGCATTGATCAAAACGGAAAAAAGAATCCTTGTCTGTGCTTCCAGCAATAATGCTGTAGATCTGTTGGCACAGAGACTTGATCAGCAATCCATCAATGTCCTTCGCATAGGTAATATATCGAGAATAGATGACGACCTGATGCACCTGACCATAGAAGAAAAGATAAGAAATCACCCAGAATGGAGCAACATTAAGAAAGTAAAAATAC
>JBATLS010000663.1:0-2423 GCA_049289435.1 Saprospiraceae bacterium
TCACTGGGTATGGCACGATAGAGGGAAGGTTGGTCTATGTATTTGCCCAAGATTTTACAGTGTTTGGTGGTGCACTGTCCGAAACTCATGCCCAAAAGATTTGTAAAATTATGGATCTGGCCATCGAAAACGGTGTACCAATGATCGGTCTCAATGACTCGGGAGGAGCTCGGATTCAGGAAGGAGTGGATAGTCTTGGTGGTTATGCAGATATATTTTATCGCAATGTAAAAGCCTCAGGAGTGATCCCTCAGCTATCGGCCATCATGGGACCTTGTGCTGGTGGTGCGGTGTATTCTCCTGCCATCACTGATTTTATACTCATGGTAGAAGGATCATCATATATGTTTGTCACTGGGCCCAATGTAGTCAAGACAGTCACCAATGAGACGGTATCATTTGAGGATTTAGGTGGTGCGTCCACACATTCTACCAAAAGTGGAGTCACCCACCTGACGTCATCCAATGATCTGGAATGCATCCACCAATTGAAAAAATTGTTTTCATATATCCCTCAGAATCGCAACGAAAAACCCAAAGACCTCCCATACACGCATGATCACGAATATAGAGAAGATCTTATCAATCTCATACCGACCAATCCGATGGTACCATATGATATGAAAGATGTCATAGAAGGTATCGTGGACAAAGAGAGTTTTTTTGAAATCCATGAAAACTATGCAGAAAATCTCGTCGTAGGTTTTGCCAGATTGGCAGGTAGGAGTATAGGTATCGTAGCCAATCAGCCCGCATCTTTGGCTGGAGTGCTGGATGTAGAAAGTTCAAAAAAAGGGGCTAGATTTGTCAGATTTTGCGATTGTTTCAATATCCCACTCCTGGTTTTGGTAGATGTGCCTGGATTTTTGCCGGGCACGGATCAGGAATGGAATGCTATCATCACCAATGGTGCAAAGCTACTCTATGCATTTAGTGATGCTACTGTCCCTCGGGTCACGGTCATCACGAGAAAAGCGTATGGCGGAGCGTATGATGTGATGAATTCTAAACATATCGGTGCGGATATGAACTTTGCATGGCCAACAGCGGAGATAGCCGTCATGGGAGCTAAGGGTGCCAGTGAAATCATCTTCAAATCTGAAATTTCATCATCTCCAAACCCAGCTGAAAAATTGAAGGAAAAAGAACTGGAATATCAGGAGAAATTTGCAAATCCATATCGTGCAGCCGCTAGAGGTTTTATAGACGAAGTCATAGAGCCCAGGGAGACACGCAGAAAGCTGATCAAATCTTTTGCTATGCTGGAGAAAAAGAAAGTGCTGATGCCTGAAAGGAAACACGGAAATATACCGATGTAAGTGATGATGCTATGGGTCAGTATTTTTTGCGTAGTTTTGCACTTTAGATGAGCAAAACAGGTTAAAGATGAATGATACCCAAAAGATTCAAATTTTTGTCACAGGTGGTACTTTCGACAAAGAGTACAACTACATCACGGGTCAATTATACTTCAAAGACACCCACCTCCACCAAATGTTTGAGCGAGGTCGGAGTACATTGGATGTGGATATCAAGACCCTGATGATGCTCGATAGTATGCAGATGACTGAAGCAGATAGAGAGATCATCAACTACAGCTGCAAAAAATGTGTGTATGATAAGATTGTGATCACACATGGCACAGACACCATAGTAGCGACTGCTACTGCAATAGCTGCTTACCGTATCCCCAAAACCATCATTCTTACCGGAGCCATGATCCCTTATGCATTTGGTACATCATCTGACGGATTTTTCAATCTGGGTGCCGCACTGGCTTTTGTCCAGTCGTTAGATCACGGAGTGTATGTGGTCATGAATGGTAAATGCTTCCCGTGGGACAAAGTCGTCAAGAATACGAAGACCGGTTACTTTGAAGAATTAAAATAATCTGCGCTTTTTGAGGCCACAAAGATCTCTAATTGCCGCATCGAAATCATACAACTATTTGGAGGCAGCATGGTTAATATGGATATTATTTTTACACCTATTCCCTAAGTACTCATGAAGTTACTCTTCCAATATCTCAAAAACTACAAAGCACTCATTGCGTTGGCACTTTTGTTGGCAGCCATCAACCAAACTTTTTCGCTGCTCGATCCATATATATTTGGAAAAATCATAGACAGGTTTGGCAATAGACCTTCAGAATATATCCAAAGTGAATTTATCAGAGGGGTAGGGTTACTCATCCTCGCAGCTATAGGTGTGGCTATGGTCAGTAGAATTGCCAAAGCATTTCAGGATTATGTGACCAATGTCATCATACAGAAATTTGGCGCCAGAGTATATACCGATGGACTTAGACACTCATTGCAGTTGCCATTTCAGCAGTTTGAAGACCAAAGAAGTGGGGAAACACTCAATATCCTTCAAAAAGTTAGATCGGATTCAGAAAAATTTATTGCCAACTGTATCAATGT
>JBATLS010000664.1:0-1677 GCA_049289435.1 Saprospiraceae bacterium
TTCCCTGAGCGCCAACAACCCAACCTAAATTCTCATTAATAAAAAAGACATCACGAAGTTGAAGATTTGTTCCACTATTTTGTTGAATCCATGGACTAACTGGGACACCCCAATTAACTGAAATGTAAATTGATCCTGTACCTGATCCTGTTGGACTAAGTGTTAAATATATTTGTGATGTGAATCCTGCAAAGATTTGTACTTCTGTTTCACCTGTGTAGAGAACTAATCCGCTGTCATCTTCTGCATCTACTTTTAGATGCCATTCTCCTGCATCTATATTTTCTAACAAAACATCTGCTGTGGAATCTGATTGCAGATTTAATACTCCTGTTATTGGTTGATGATTTTCTCTGGTTAGATATGCTTTTACAAATACTACACTTTCCGGTGCATTTTGTTTATCAATCTTAAGAAGAATTTTGCCAGATTCTTTTGGATTATTTATTCCAACCGGATCCGATGAGCAACTAATAATTATTACAGCTACAAAGAAACTGAATAGAACATTAATTTTTTTCATACCCGGACCCCTTCTAATAAATGTGTATGCAACTCCAAATTGTAAATAGAACTTCTATATAATTAAAAATCAAAATTATGCACAATAAAGGCTAATAATTCACAAGCATATCAATTAAAAATGTTTACTAACAAAACCAATTTTATACTTATTTTGAGTCCATCCAGAATAATATATACGGTATCCATTTCCTGCCTTTATGAAAGAAGGATATGCAATATCATATGAAGCCCATCCGTTACTAGTATTTTCTGCTTTAAAAATTGGATTGGCATCTGATTTTATCCAATTTTTTCCGTCACTTGATGTTGCCATTCCAAATGCATTGCTTGAATTGCCAATTTTCATATATACCATTTTAAAGACACCATTATCAAAAACAACTCCTGGCCACGAAATTCCATTTTCTTCCCAATTTTCTGATGCAACAAGAATCGGATTGCCAGAATACTTTGTCCAACTCATTCCATCATTCGACATTGCTAAACCAATGCTTCCTTCGCCAGTTTGATACTGCCCAGCATAATACATATAATAAATACCATTAATTTTTAATATAGAATTTGCACCAATTTGTCTTTGCCATCCAGTCGTTCCATACAAAACTGGCGTCGGGTATTTTTCCCAGACAATCCCATCAGTTGAAGTTGCCAACCCAATTCCATAAAGCCCATAAGGATCACTATAACCCTGATAATACATCTTATAAAGCCCATTTTCTTTTATTACTGGTCCTGCTGCTGCCATCCAAGAATCCCAACTCCCTTGTGGACCCGGACTTAAAACGGGTGATTGAACCGGTCTTACCCAATTTATTCCATCAAGTGATTCGGCATATAGAGTATAACCTCTTCCATTAGATAATCCAATATACCACATCATATATTTCGAACCATCGTAATAAACCTTAGATTGGGATATACCTTGATAATCATAAACATTATTGGCTGGCACAAGGATTGGATTATTTTGATAGTCAATCCAATTATTATTTATCGGCACGCCCCAATTAACAGATATGTAAATTGATCCAGTGCCTGAACCCGTTGGGCTAAGCGTTAAATATACTTGTGACGTAAATCCGGCAAAGATTTGAACATCTGTTTCACCGGTGTAGAGAACCAATCCGCTGTCATCTTCTGCATCTACTTTTA
>JBATLS010000665.1:0-2657 GCA_049289435.1 Saprospiraceae bacterium
GTGGTACATTCCTTGGATTTCCTACGGCTCAGACACCATTTCCACAAAAACTGACCATCGATTATGTAAGGGTATATAGTGAAGTAAAGTAAGGGTATATATTTTAATTATATTGTGCAGTATCTATCTGAGTGATTTTAAAACATATTCATACAAGACATAAATACCATAGTAAAAATGGGAGATAAAAACAAAATCATAACTTTGGACCATTTGATATTTGAAAACGAAGAGTATTTCAAGATATCCAATCACGATCGTATGCGACCATTTTTTATGAATATAGTGAGCGATGGTAATCATTGGATGTTTATATCAAGCAATGGAGGGCTGACTGCTGGAAGAAAAAATCCCGAGTTTGCACTATTTCCATACTATACCGATGATAAAATCACCGAATTTGTAGATATTACCGGGAGTAAAACGATATTTCAAATCTCCAGTAAGGACAATGTCAGCATTTGGGAACCATTTTCAGACAGGAATACCGAAAGATTTGAAATCGCCAGAAATTTGTATAAAAGCACTTACGGCAATAAGATCATTTTTGAAGAGGTCAATCATGATTTGAATTTGACATTTAGATACCAATGGAATACAAGCAATATATATGGATTCGTCAAAAAGGCTGAACTGATCAACCATTCTAATACGGATTATGATATTACTGTGTTGGATGGCATTCAGAATGTGATGCCGTATGGAGTCTCTCCAGACTTGCAAATGACTACCAGCAATTTGGCGGATGCTTACAAACGAAACGAATTGGTCAGGGAAGCAGGTTTAGGTATCTTTGCACTCAGTGCCATCATCGTGGACAAAGCCGAACCTAGCGAAGCCCTCAAAGCCAATGTGGTTTGGTCATCTGGATTTGAACAACCGGAATATTTGCTTTCATCTTTGCAGCTTGATAAATTCAGACACCAAAAGACTATTTCTGAAGAAGAGGACATCAAAGCCGAAAAAGGGGCATATTTTGTCATGGCAAAAATAAAATTGGCCGCCAATGCCACTAAAAAATGGAAAATCGTCGCCAATGTAAATCAAAATCATGCACAAATCATCAGTCTCATGGATGCTATTATGCAAAATCATGACCTGGATACACGCATTCAAGATGACATAGATGAAGGTACAAAAAATTTACTAAAATTGAATGCATCTGCAGATGCTATCCAATACACTTCTGATCACTTGCAGGATGCGAGACATTTCTCCAATGTACTCTTTAACATCATGCGTGGTGGAATATTTGATCATCATTATCAAGTAGAAAAAGAAGACTTTGTGACATATTTGGATCATCTAAATAAAGTTGTAGTGGTGCAAAATCAAGCGGCTATTGCAAAGATGCCCAATCTGATGACTCATCAACAGGTTATGCAATTAGCTGTAGATAGCAAGGATGTTGATTTGATTCGGCTCTCGATGGAGTATATGCCATTGAAATTTAGTAGAAGACATGGGGATCCCAGCCGACCATGGAACAAGTTTTCGATCAATACACAAAATGAAATAGATGGCTCAAAAATCCTTGATTATGAAGGCAATTGGAGAGATATCTTTCAAAATTGGGAGGCACTGGCACTTTCATATCCTGAGTTTGTAGAAAGTATGATCTTCAAATTTGTCAATGCGACTACCTTTGATGGATACAATCCGTATCGGGTGACCAAATATGGTTTTGATTGGGAAACCATCGAACCTGACAATCCATGGTCATACATAGGATATTGGGGTGATCATCAGGTGATCTATTTGTTAAAATTTTTGGAGTTCGCAGAGCAGTATCAGCCATCAGCACTTGCCAATCTACTGGAACAGAAATATTTTGTGTATGCCAATGTACCCTATAGAATCAAAAACTATCGGGATATATTGCAAGATCCCAAAAATACCATTTCTTTTGATGAAGAAAAAGATGCTCACATTCGAGAAAGAATAGTTGAAATTGGAGCTGATGGCGCATTGCTTCAAGCTCAGTCCGGTGATGTCATGCATGTAAGCTTTATAGAAAAACTACTGGCTGTTGTGCTATCAAAAATGTCCAATTTTATCCCCGAAGGTGGCATCTGGATGAATACGCAAAGACCAGAATGGAACGATGCCAACAATGCATTGGTGGGTAATGGAGTATCTATGGTCACTTTGTACTATTTGATGCGATTCTTTAAATTTTTAGACACTTATTTGGAAAAATTTGATGTCGTTTCTGCCCAAATATCAAGAGAGCAAGCGGTTTTTTTCAAGGTTATTTACGTAACGTTGAAAATTAACGAAAGCAAAATTAATACTCAAATCACAGATATTGACAGAAGGAACATTACAGATACTTTGGGTATAGCCGGAAGTATTTTTAGAAATCATATTTATAACCAAGGCTTTACAGGTCAAATGCAAGTCATTTCTAAATCAGAAGTGCAAAATTTTGTGGGAGTTTGTATGAAATATATTGATCACACCATAAATGTAAACAAGCGCAATGACTCTTTATACCATGCTTATAATCTTTTGACCATCAGTGATGATAAGATGTCTATTGACCACCTGAGTGAAATGCTCGAAGGTCAGGTAGCAGTGATCAGTTCTGGATATCTGTCCAGTCAAGAAACATTGGCAGTGCTCGATGGGATGAGAAGTAGTGCCTTGTATAGGAC
>JBATLS010000666.1:0-4657 GCA_049289435.1 Saprospiraceae bacterium
AAGTGCACAAAGGAAAAACACAAAAGAAGCAATAATACAGTTTTTAATAAATTTGGTATAAGAAGCAAAAATCCTTCCTTCTTGCATCTGAAGTGGATAAAAACAATTCACAGGTCTCGGTACCTAAATAGTTACCTAAAACATAAAATTCTTTTACAACAAAAATTCTTTTACCAAAAATGTAGTGACTATCTCTTTATTTTCTTAACCACTGCCTGGACCACGCTCTTATCATTGGAGCTGTTGTGGTGCACTACTACCACCACTTCCATATTATCTACTTTCCAAAGTGTAGGTAGCGTATAATCATAATTCCTCCTCATGATGATCTCCCGTTTGAGGTCACTACCCAAATTGTCTCCATCAAATTTGGTCATCATCTCACGCAGGACATGCTGATGATTGTAATTTTCATTGATCACCGGACCATCTGATTGGGCATCTATGATATTGGACTCTGTCATGAATACACTGATGTTAAAAATGCCATTGAGGTCATTCAGAGGGATAGTTGCGATGTCTATACTTACCTTTCGGGAAGTTTCATCATAAACGATATCAAATAAGATGTTCATTTGATGCTCTTTTTGTAGCTCTTTTTCGACGGCTGCTTGCCACAGATCTGGCAAAGGGATCGTCAGTTCGTTGTCATCCGTAGGTACTCGATTGATGGATGCCGATGGTTTTCCAAAAGGATTAAAAAATTTTTCTAAATCTTTTGCCTTTTGATTTCTAAAATCATACTTACTTTTACCTGGGATAGGAGTAGTCAACAGATCTCCATGGATACCTATGACGGCGACTCGATCAGGAAATTTAGCCAATATATTTTTGATCACGCTACTCGCCTTGGTACAATTGGGACAACTGACTCCCGTCAAATCTTCTAGCAACACTACCCTCTCTGAGTCTGGGATCACAGGGTCTGATAGCTCTATAGGAATCTCTTCACAAGACCAGATCATCATGAGTGACCATATCATAAAAAGATGAGCCAAAACTTTCATTATTTCTTGATTTATATTGAAGTGATTTAAAAAGTAGTATTGAGTGAAAATCTGATACCGCTAAATGCTGGTTCGAGGCGACATATACCCCCACTACAGACGACACCCTCCACTTGCTTTACATATCTCAAGCTATACCTCTGGGCTTCAGCAAAATATACAACACCCAATGTAGGGTATAAGGTTTTTTCAATCAAACCCTTAGCATTGGATTTTTTAGGTTTGACATTGTACATGCCTGATGCTTCAATGCTCCAGTGAGGAGCCATACTCATTTCGGTGAGTCCATACAACCAACTACCAAAATCCTGTTTTGTTTCCATGTATTGGAATTCTGTACGAAGTGCTTTGGTGGGCGTAAACTTGTACAAAAAATCAACATATGGTGTGACTGTTTTGACCAAAGGAACTTCAGACTTCAATTCGTATATCCCTTGATTGTAGGTCAAGAGTTGGAGACCACCAGTGAGTTGCCATTTTCTTTTATATTTATATATCACCTCAGTGAGCAATTCCTGAAAAAGTCGCTCCCTATCCAGAGTCTTGATATCTGAAAAATTCACATTGATGCTCATAGCTTTATTGACTTTGTATCTTAAGTCCAGGACATATGCCATCTCGGAGATATCCTGCGCTGCCGGGCTGTATCTTGCCGTGAGTCTATATGTATTCTGCCGATTGAGTGGAGTTAAATAATTGACCAAACCTCTCAATAGACGCTGATTGGGATCTATCCTGAAATTAAAATTTTCGGTACGCTTGGCTTCTGCTGTCACACCCAGATTTCCCGCTGTAAAAGACAAACTGCCATACACCACCGAACCGGATTTTTGCTCTAGTTTTCCCAGACTGCTCCCTACTATTTCTTTTTTTGACGCAAATGGATTGTAAAAAATATCTTCGGTTTTGAGGGCGACTTCTGTATATAAATTGATCTCCTTATAGCTCAAAGTATTATATACTGATGCTGCATGTGCATTGTGACTGGGCACAAATCGATCTTCATCCAGATAAGTCCTCAGTGCATCTACCACCCCGGCCATATTTTCATCAGAGATGGTCCTGTTGACATAACCTATCCCAGGAGCTAAAGAAACAGGGTTGTCTTCACTCCCCAAGCTGACAAAACCTTCAGCACGTATGCCTTTGATGTTGCCCGTATAGACATCAAACGCATTCTTTTGCCTGCCCACCAAACCCGTGACGTGCCATTGGTCATTCAAATTGTATTTGGCACTTGCGCCATAGAGTGCGTTGTCTATAAAGAGTGGTCTCGTCTCAAACGCCCTAAATATCAACCCTGATCCTATCTGATCATATAAATATCCGACATTCAGCTCGAGTTTGTCCAGTTTTTTCTTGACATACCACCGACCGATACCCATGCCGGTATAAGACCCCGTTGGGTTACGCAGGTTAGAGTTGTTGAACATGTCAAATCTGGTCCCGATGGTAAATCCCTGAATGCTATAATTCAAATTGAGCCAAGCTTCACCACCAAAAAACTGCCTGTCATATTGTGGTATATTGATCGCATTGATGGACGAGTCTCGGATAAATATATTGGCATTGGTCTCAAAAGCACCTGAAAACACTCCTTTTTCCTGCCCATCTGATGCTACAGAAGACAGGCTTAAGATGATTGGTAATAATAGTTTATGCATACTAATAAAAATGAACCGCAAGTTAAAGATATATAATGAACTAAATCAACTACATATAATATTTTCAAAAATTCAATCCGCTCTCTATAAAAAATCCGGCTTCCCTAAATCGGGTAATCCCATACTCCAAAGAAAGTGTAAAATTATTAAATAATATCACATCAATACCTGGGCCATAACCGTACTCATGACTATTGGATAGGAAATTGTCATCGCCAAATGCAGGATCATCTGCATAACCATAATCGAAGTTAAACCTACCAAATATCTTGATATTCATAATCTTGAACTGATCTGGAAAATACTTGGATGTGCGTATATGCTTATCCACAATTTTGCATCTCAATGCATTGTTAATCAAAATAAAATTTCGACCATCGAGTACATAAAGCTGATACCCTATGATATTGTCAGTCTTATATCCTATGGATGCATTTAGAAAATATGGCAACGGCGCTTCTTGGAGATTGACTTTGATCTTAAGTTTATTGCTCAATATCCATCGCTTTGTCAATGGACTGTGTTTTTCATAACTCATGGTAGCCCAAGTATTATTGACATTTCCAAAGACACCCAAGCCTTCCTTTCTTACATTAAATTCCAATCTGTATCCACCCAAAGGATAGAGCGGGTAAATGGTATTGTCAAATAAGGCTAAATAATCCAGATACAGGTAATTGGACTTTTCTCTGCCGTGGCCAAAGTATTGCCGATTGAGGGTATTGGATACAAAAGTGTCCACACGAGCTGATATAAACTCCAGTCTCAATGACTGAAACATTCTGGTATTGGTTCTGTGCAGAAGACTCAAGCTTGCCCTGTGTTGGAAAAAAACTTTTCTATCATCTTCATTTCTATAGAAGGCTGGTTTGCTGCCCAAGGATCTGTAAGCGATTTCTCTGTTTTCCGAGTATAGCACATTGGTAGAAAGACCCCATCTATTGCTTAGATAAGGAAAATTATATGACAGTTCCAATTTTCGGGTATATCCACCTTGTACCTTTATTTTTAGCTTATCTTTATTGCCCGTGAGATTGATGTGATTTAGAGCCAACCCATAGTTGACCCGTTCAAAGGAATAGTTTTGCTCCTTTCGCCACACATTAAAATTGCGATCTGCCAGTTCAAATATCACGTACGGATAGATAAACCAATATTCCTGAACATTTATCTCAATATTGCAGATACCAAGGTCTGTATTCCAATTCTTTACGTTGATACTGGCAAGTGTAAATAAGCCGATGCTTTGGAGTCTTTTTTCATTGATACTTAATCTTTTTGCCAGCTGATCAAGTCCTATAGTATCACCGGGATGCAGATCGATTTCTTTGAAGATTACATTTCGTTTAGTCTTCTTGTTGCCAATGATCTGCACACTATCTATGATGACAAAATCAGTCTGACCCATCGTCTTTCCAAACATCAGAACCATACCAAAGGCAAAAAAGATCAAATGCAAATATTGGTGTCTTATGAACTTATTTATCGTCATGGGAAGATCGGTCACGCTCCATCAGACATTGAGATAGGACATGAGAGAATCATACCTGTCTTTCAGGCCTTCATGGTATCCTACTTCTGAAAACGTGGCAGATACATCATATCCAAACCTCTCCAGACTTGCCTTAAATACATTGATGTCTTGCCTATTGAGTTTTAGGGTGATATAGACTCTGTTGGTATCAGGCACAGTATTTAAAAAACTACTCAAAATACTGATATCCTCTGATTCGGCTATCCTCGCTATGGCTGCCAATGAGTAGTCACCTTTGGTGGATTCCAATATGACGATACTGCCATTTTCAGCAAATGAAAAATGAGTAGCAAAGTACTGCAATAAGTCTTCCATAGTGATGACTCCCAGATAATTTTCTTTTTCATCTATGACAGGGATCATAGTCAGCTTATATCTCCCCATCTTGGTCATCACCTCAAAGATATGTTCATTTTCTAAACAAAATGGTCTCAAGTATGACAATCTAAACG
>JBATLS010000667.1:0-6503 GCA_049289435.1 Saprospiraceae bacterium
CATTTTTCTGGATATTAGCTCTAATGCCGTGGCCAAACCGGCAATTGCAGTTACATTTTCAGTTCCTGCACGCATATTGCGTTCCTGTGCACCCCCGTGGATGTATGGAGAAAGCATAAAATCATTATTTATAAATACAAAACCAGCACCTTTGGGACCGTGAAATTTGTGGGCTGATCCGGACAAGTAGGAAATCATTGAAGATTGCACATCAATTGGATATTTACCAACGGTTTGTACCGCATCACAATGAAATAATGCTTGATTTTCGTTACAAAGTACTCCAATTCTATGCAAGTCTGACATGGTACCTATTTCATTGTTGCCGTGCATAATACTGACCAAGGTTTTTTTACCCTGTAACTTCAGTAGTTCTTCCAACTGATCATAATCTATGTTACCTTCAGAATCTACATTCATAACGACAACTTCGATATTATTCACTTTTTGAAGATAGTCTAGTGAGTGAAGTATGCAATGATGCTCGGTAGGCGAAGTGATGATACGTTGGATGTGATGGTCCTGTACGACATTTTTCAGTACCATATTATTGGCTTCTGTAGCGGATGATGTAAAAAATATTTCACTCAAAGAAGCATTGATGGTATTTGCAGTGACCCTGCGGGCATTTTCTATGATTGATTTAGATTTTCTACCATGAAAGTGTATGGACGATGGGTTGCCGAAATTTTCATTCATCACTTCAGTCATGACTCGGATGACATCAGGAAACATAGGCGTAGTTGAAGCATTGTCTAAGTAGATATGCATAACGATATGTTTATTAGAAGGTTGGACATTATCAATAAATCTATATTATCCATATTAAGTACTATACCATACTGCATTGGTACCATCCATTAACTAAATTTTCAACACAATCCGGCTCCTCCTGATGCTTATACTCATTGGTGGAAGGTTCGTATATGTATTCTGATGCCCATTCCTTGTGGTGATTGCAAAGTTCACTCAAAGACGCACAAATAAAATCTATTTCTTCATCGGTCATGGTAGGGTGAATGGACATTCTTACCCAGCCTGGTTTATTGGTGAGAAATCCTTTGGAGATTTCGTCTGTGAGCATTTTTGATTTTTCATATGATACTTTTAGTAAATAATGGCCATACGTACCTGCACAGGAACAACCACCTCTTACCTGAATTCCAAACCTGTCATTGAGCAACTTGACAGCAAGATTGAAGTGTAAGTCATCAATATAAAATGAAATCACTCCCAATCTATCTTTGTGGTGTTCCGCAAGGACTCTTAAATTGGGTATCGTTGCCAAACAAGCCCATATTTTAGCCAGCATCTCGTGTTCGCGGGCTATGATTTTGTCCACGCCCATCGCATCTTTCAATTGCATACACAAAGCTACCCTGATCGTTTGTAGAAATGCAGGTGTGCCCCCATCTTCACGGGCTTCAATTTCTTCATGATACTTATGCTCACCCCAAGGATTGGTCCAATCTACTGTACCACCACCAGGATTATCTGGCACCCTGTTGGAATACAATTTTTGATTAAATATGAGTATTCCACTGCTGGAAGGCCCTCCCAGAAATTTGTGTGGGGAAAAATATATGGCATCCAGATATTCATCAGCATTTTGAGGATGCATATCAATATTGATATAAGGAGCAGAGCATGCAAAATCAACAAAACAAATGCCACCTGCCCTGTGAATCATTCCCGCAATTTTGTGATATGGTGTATCTATCCCCGTAACATTTGAGCACGAGGTAACAGCAGCTATTTTGACCTTTCGGTTTTGGTATTTAAGCAACAATGATTCGAAATCATCGAGATCCACTTGTCCTTTTGGGCATGCACCGATCACTACCACTTCGCCTGTTGTTTCTATCCAGGAGGTCTGATTTGAATGATGCTCCATGTGTGTGACAAAGATAATAGGACGGTCTTCCTCAGATAATTGTATTCTATCCTGAAATTTTTCGTGGAGTTTGATACCTATGATGCGTTGCAGTTTGTTGACTACGCCAGTCATACCCGAATTGGATGATATCAGGATATCCCCATCGATCGCATGGACATGCTCTTTGATGATGGATCGGGCTCTTTTATACGCCAGTGTCATAGATGAGCCAGTAACATTGGTTTCAGTATGTGTATTTGCAACAAAAGGCGAAATCATTTCTGTCATAATCGTCTCAATAGGACGATACATACGACCACTGGCAGTCCAGTCAGCATAAACGATCTTTTTCCTACCGAAAGGTGTATCAAATTCCTGATCGATCCCTATGATGTGCTCTCTAAATGGCGAAAAATACTGCTCCAGTGAAGTCTCTCTTTGTTTGGTCATAAGTGCGCTTTTACTTTATTGATCAATGATTGGGCTGTCATTATATCTTTAGCTTCGCAATAAATTCTAACAATAGGTTCGGTATTGGATGCTCTCATATGTACCCAACCATCTATAAAATCTATCTTGAGGCCATCAATTTCATTGAGACGTTCACCGCTAAATTTATTTTTAAGTTTACTGAATATTACTTCAAGGTCTAATTCGGCCGATAACTCTATTTTGTCTTTGATGATTTCATAAGAAGGGTACGTCGCCTTCAATTGAGATGCTTTCATATTTTTCTCTGCCAATAATGATAAAAATACCACCATTCCGGCCATGGCATCACGTCCATAGTGCAAGTCAGGTATGATCACCCCTCCGTTTCCTTCACCACCAATCAAGGCATTGGTTCGTTTCATTTCATTGACTACATTGACTTCTCCGACCGCGGATGCTGAATAGGTGCCACCGTGCTTAGATGTAACATCGGATAAGGCCCGTGTCGATGAAAGATTTGAAACGGAATTTCCTTTCTCTCTGCTAAGTATATAATCAGCTACTGCGACCAAAGTATATTCTTCTCCAAACATGCTTCCATCTTCGCACACAAATGCCAATCTATCTACGTCAGGATCTACGCTGATACCCAAGTCAGCTTCGGAAGCCAAAACTGCTGCCGACAATGACTCAAGATGTGATGGCAAGGGCTCTGGATTATGAGCGAAATTGCCAAAATCGTCATCATGAATCAAAGTGTATTTGACTCCCACTCGATCCAACAATGGCGGTATAGCGAGTGCACCGGTTGAGTTGATACAGTCCACGATGACATGGAGATCCGCTTTGCGGATGGCATCGATATTGATGTGTTTATATTTTAGGATGTCTTCTATATGGTCTTGGATGGCATGGTCGTAAGTCGAATATTTGCCTAAGTTGTCCACAGGATTAAATGTCAATTGGCCTGAATCAATGATGTCTATGATTTCTTTACCATCTGCAGCAGAGATAAATTCTCCTTTGCTGTTTAGAAATTTAAGGGCATTCCATTCCTTAGGGTTATGACTTGCGGTAAATATGATTCCAGCTCCGGCATTCATTTTTGAGACCATCATTTCTACTGTAGGTGTAGTGGAAAGCCCGACATCCACCACATCGATCCCCATAGAGAGCAAAGTATTGACCGCCAGATTATTGACTATTTGGCCACTGAGGCGACCATCTCTGCCAACAATTATTTTTGCAGCTCCGTTTCTTCTTTTTAGCCACATACCCAGTCCTGCTGTGCATGCTACTACGTCTATAGGCGTGAGGTTATCACCCTGGATGCCACCTATGGTTCCTCTTATGCCTGAAATTGATTTTATTAGTGTCAAAATCTTGTCTCTTTAATGAATAATGAGTGCAAAAGTAAGAAATCTTTGCCCATGACTGGTAAGATTTTCCATTTATCACCATCCCATTTTAATAAATAAGAGTTTCTTTAAAATTTGCAGCTTGCAGACAAATGATGAAATTTTAAACATACTCTAAAGGGTAAAGAATAAAAAAATAATTTTATCGAAAGTCTAAAAGTAAAGTACGTCTTTATTTTTTACTATTTTTGGCAGTATATTTAATAATGAAAGTATGCCAATGATCTATAAAGCTGCCGATAACGAAGATGAGTTAAGCCAAATACTAGCTTTGCAGCAAGAAAATATGAGACTGTCCAAAAGCCCGGAGGTGGAGCAAGAGCAAGGTTTTGTTACATTACAGCATGACATGGATCTCCTCAAGGAAATGAATAGTTATGCATCTCATATTATTGCAAAAGATGGAGAGAAAGTAGCTGGCTACGCATTGGCCATGACCAAAGATTTTAAAGAATTAATCCCTGGATTGATCCCTATGTTCAATCTTATGGATAGTATAACTGTGGATGGTCAGTTGATGTCCAAATTTGAATATTTGGTGATGGGTCAAGTCTGTGTGGATATAGATTACCGTGGAACAGGTGTTTTCAAAGGAATGTACGAATACTACTTTGATTACCATAAAACCAAATATGAGTATGTGATCACCGACATAGCAGCCAGAAACGTAAGGTCAATAAAAGCACATTTTAATGTTGGTTTTAAAGAGATCCACCGATTTGTTGAAGAGGGATTTGAAGAATGGGTGGTGGTAGCTGTAGCTATATAATTGGACAATTTTGTAATTTATATTTTAAAGAGGATCAATGTCAGATTCTTTATCCATTAAAAAAAATAAACATCTATTTATGAAATATATTTTATTCTTTATTTTACTTTCCTCCGAAATTCTTTGTCAAAAATTTACACCAACAGAAATTGCAAAGTGGGAAAAACAATCACAAAATGTCACTATTATTCGGGACAATTTTGGTGTGCCGCATGTTTATGGCAAAACGGACGCTGATGCGGTCTTTGGTTTATTGTATGCCCAGTGTGAGGACGATTTTCAGCGAGTAGAGATGAATTATATCGAAAAATTGGGTCGATTGTCCGAAGTGACGGGTGAAGGAGACATTTATAATGACCTTCTGATTCGGCTGGTCATCGATACTATAGATGCTAAAAAAGATTATAACAAAGCAGCCCCTTGGCTAAAAGCCATTTTAAATGCCTATGCTGATGGTATCAATTATTACTTACATAAAAACCCAGATGTCAAGCCTGCATTGATATCTAGATTCCAACCATGGTTTCCATTGTTGTGGACGGATGGAAGTATCGGAGCTATAAGCACAGGTGGGATATCATTGTCAGAGCTAAAAAAGTTTTATTCGGGCAAAGATGAAGCCATCTCAACAGTGGTATATCAGGAAGAATCATTGTCAGGTTCCAATGGATTTGCTTTTTCTCCAAAAATAACTTCATCTGGCAATGCTATTTTATACATCAATCCGCATGTAACATTTTATTTCAGACCTGAAGTACATATGATCAGCGAAGAAGGACTCAATGCTTACGGAGCAGTCACATGGGGTCAACCATTTATCTATCAAGGATTCAACGAAAATTGCGGCTGGATGCACACTTCCAGTCAGGCAGATATTTCAGATTCTTACATTGAAAAACTGGTAGAAAAAAAAGGTAAATGGTATTATGAATATGAGGGTAAGCTAAAAGCAGTCATTAAAAAGCAAATGGATATAAGGTACAAATCTGGAACTGAAATCAAAACTCAGACCTTCAATGCACTTTTTACACATCATGGGCCAATCATGGCTAAACGGGATGGTAAATATCTCAGCTTGCGACACAACAACAGAGACACCAACGGATTTATCCAAAGTTGGATACGAACCAAAGCAAAAAATTTTGAAGAGTTTAAGAAAGCGATGGATATGGGGGCCAATCCTTCCAATAACACAGTCTATGCTGATGGAGAAGGTAATATTGCTTATTGGCATGGCAATTTTCTTCCTAAAAGAGACCCGAATTTTGATTGGAGTCAGCCTGTGGACGGAAGTACAAAAGCGACTGAATGGAAGGGATATCATACGGTAGGGGAGAGTGTCCACTTGTACAATCCCGAGAATGGATGGTTGCAAAACTGTAACTCGACTCCATTTACAGTTGCTGGAAAAAACAGTCCAGACAAAAGTAAATTTGCAAATTATCTTGCTCCTGATGGCGAAAATTTCAGAGGCATCAATGCAGTGAGAGTGCTTGAAGAAGAAAAAGAGTATGATTTGGACAAAGTCATCAAAGCAGGCTATGACACCAGAATGTCAGTGTTTGACATATTAGTTCCGAGATTGGTTCAGGCATTTGAAACAGAAATTGCTTATCAGGATTCATTATATCCATATCTCATCGGCCCGATTTCGGTGTTAAAAAACTGGGATACCAGGTCATCTATCTCATCAGTAGCTACAACTTTGGCGATCGAGTGGGTACAACGATTACAATCAACCATAGCAAAAATTGAAATACCATCTTCAAATGAACAAGACATAGTCTCTAAGACTACATTTTTTGCAAAAACAGTTAGTAATGCTGATATATTAAAAGCATTTTCTTCAACAATCTCAGATTTAGAATCGAGATTCGGAAAGTGGCAAATTCCATGGGGTGACATCAATAGAATACAAAGAATATCTCCTGATATAGAAAATAAATTTGATGACACGAAGCCAAGTTTTCCTGTAGGATTTGCGTCATCAGCATGGGGTATGTTGCCT
>JBATLS010000668.1:0-3339 GCA_049289435.1 Saprospiraceae bacterium
GTATAGAAAAGGAAAACATGACAGATTTACCATATCATGGTTAAGAATAATTTCATTGTAAATCAGTCCATTGGAATTATCAATATGACTCACAAAACAATCAATCAATATGAATAATATAATCAAAAATATTTTTCTCATCATCCACTTCTTAATATCAATTAATTTAACTGGACAAGAAGTCATAAGCCTTGAGAAAGCCATAGAAATAGCAGAAATCAACAATTCAAAACTGCGGTCAGATGCGATGATGATACAGTTTCATCAAGCAAGTGTAAACACAGCATATCAATTTGCTCCGACGCAAGTCGATGCTGAATTAGGTCAGTTCAACAGTACGTACTTTGATACTGGATTTGGGGTATCCCAGACATTTAGTTTGCCACAAGTGTACAAGAGCAGGGCAGCTCTAAATAAACAACGTGTCCGTACAGCTGAATATCTATTGAATCTGAGCGAGTCAGAAATCAGGATGCAGCTGGATTTGATATTTATGGAGTATGGATATTTGAGTTCAATGGAATTTATATTACAGAGGCAGGATAGTGTTTATGCTGCATTTATAGATAGGGCACACAAGCGAGTTGAAAATGGGGAGACTGATGTTCTCGAAAAAGCAACTGCGGACCAACAGAAGCTCAACATATCCAAACAGCTGGCTATGGTCTCAAAAAACAAAGATTATCTCATAGTCGAAATAGAATGGTTGCTTAATGATGGAAAAAAATATATTCCTGTGACCAATGATTTTGAAGTCCTGAAATACGGAATATTTTATGACAGTTTGTCTATTTTGCATCATCCGGCTATGATGGTTGCGGAGCAAGAAATATCTGTAGCCAGACAGCAGACAGTCGCAGAAAGGACGGCTTTATTGCCGGAATTCTCAGCTGGATATCGTAATGTCAGTATCAGAGGGACTGGCGCTGACAATGTTACATATCAGGGAAAAGATAGATTCAGCAGTTTTCAGATCGGGGTAGGTATTCCCATTTTTAGAAAAGGCATACAAGCTTCTATACAAGCAGCAACAGTGATGGAGCAAGTGAAGGTGCAGGATTATATTTCAAAAAGAATCGAATTGGAATCCAAAATCAAACAGAAGTATATCATCTACAATGAGACAGTAAACCAACTTACTCAATATGAACAAAAGGCTCTGCCAAATGCGTTGCTGATAAGGTCAGTGACTGAAAAGCAATTAGAAAACGGACAGATCAATTATTTAGAGTATGTTTTGCTTACCAATCAGGCGGTCAATATAGAAACAGAATACATCGAATTGAAACGTAACCTGAATGCCATCATCATTGATTTACATTACTTGACTACCAATTATTAAACAGAGAAATTTAAAAACATGAAGACTAAAAATTTATTTATTATAAAAATATGGATCGTCATTATTGTGGTTATTATGATTCAAAGTTGTAAACAAAATGCAGATATTCAAGAGGATGTAATGGAACAACCTCTTCTGGAAACTGTAGTACAGCTCACTGATGCTCAACTAAAAAATGCAGATCTCCGCACAGCAGAATTAGAAAGTAAGGTGATGTCTAATGTCATACGACTCAACGGAAAGATAGAAGTAACACCCGAAAATACAGTGACGATAAGCAGTCCGATGGATGGTTTTGTACGTGAGATCAAATGGATGCCTGGTATGAGTGTCCAGAAAGGTAAAACCTTGGTAAGATTGGAAGAAAAAGAATATATCCAGATGCAACAGGAATATCTGACGGTCAAGAACGCTTTATCGTTTGCGAAACTTGATTTTGAGAGACAAACAGAACTTGTTAAAAGTCAGGCTTCCAGTGATAAAGCAGTACAAGCTGCGGAGGAAAAAGTGAAGCAATATCAAATAACCTTAAAATCTCTGGCAGAAAAACTCAAGCTCATTCATATCAATACGTCCACACTGTCTCCCGAAAATATGACCTCCATAATTTCGATTTCAGCACCTGTATCAGGTACCATCACCGAAGTGTTTGTCAATAGTGGGATGTTCGTACATGCCGGTGATGAGATGATCAAAATGGTGAATCAAAATGATGTGAAGTTGGTTTTGAAAGCATTTGAGAAAGACCTACCCTATCTCAAAACCGGACTAAAAATATTAGCATATTCCAACGCAAAACCTGGGAGAATGGTAGAAGGAACCATTGAGTATATTGTGCAGAGCATTGGAACAGAAGGTTTTGCAAATGTCATTTGCAAGATGTCCAATAAACCGAATGACTTACTGCATGGTACCTATATGTATGCGGAAGCTGAAGTAGAAAACCAGGAATGCATGGCCTTGCCAGAAGAAGCGATAGTGAGCTACGAAGGCAAGGATTATATCTTTACTGACAACGGTAACAAAGCTTTTCAAATGATAGAAATTGTGCCGGGAAGTAAAGAAAATGGATATGTACAAATCACTAATCTTCAGGATGTAAAAGGAAAAAATATTGTCACCAGAGGCGCTTATACTTTACTTATGAAAATGAAAAATGTGGAGGAGTAACGTATTATTATTAAAACATATTTCAAAAAAAAAGAAGGCGAAATAAAATTATTAAAATACCTCGCCTTCACTTAAAACCAAACAAAAAAACTTATTTCATTTATTCTCTGGAAGTTTTCCTAATGTTGTAGTCAAAAATACCCAGTTTCACTCCGGTCTGAAAAGTCAAACCACTTAAGTTGGAGTTTGTTAGTTGATACAATGCAGCACTGTTATTTTCGGTCTTCACATTGATTCTGTATCCCGCCCCGACGAAAAATTTGCCATATTTGAATAAATTGATATCCAGATTGATGGCTGGTTGAATGTAGCCAAAAGAAGTGGAATTTCTGTTGTCTCTTCGATTAAAATGATTCCCCGTATGGTCGTCATCATAGTCTGTTCTGATACTTGCTACCGAATCTACAGAAGCATGACCATAGCCTAAGGTGATGGGAAATGATACATGTACCAGCTTGTGTGGAGTCACACTATATTCAAATCTTATACCGATGGATCGGGCCTGAAGTCTTAGCGCATTATTTGAATTGATGTCGGTAGGAGTAAAACGACGATTGTTACTATTTACATTGGCACCTATGGCCCATTTATTATTTAGAAGCAACATAGCCGAAACTCCACCAAAACCAGAAAATTCACCAGCTAACTGACCACCCAAAATCTCAGGAGCGATATAAAGGCCTATTGTCCTAATTTTGATGGATGAAAAAAGAGTCTTTGTAGTGTCAACCTGTTTGGGATTTAAGTCTTCTTGTGCAAAAGATTTTGATGAAACAATGAGTACAAAAGACATTATCAAAAAGAATTTAACTGATGAAAGGTTCATA
>JBATLS010000669.1:0-9304 GCA_049289435.1 Saprospiraceae bacterium
TTCTCCTGGATAAAATAAGGTGCCCCATTTTGAGTAAAAAAATCATTACCTGTAAAGATATTTCCCAGTTTGGTAGTGTTGGGCAATTTTTCAGGATCTTTTTCAAACTTTGGTTGACTCTTAGTTCCTGTATTCTTAAAAAAATTGAGTTGATTGTTTTTTTCACCTATGACCAGATCATGGAGTCCATCGCCATCCAGATCTATGATTTGGGGCTTGGCATTTTGGCCTACAAATATATCTGCAAAAGGATACACTGGAGGGTCAAAAACAGATGGATTACCTTTGCCGGCAGTATTGTTCAGAAAATATAGTTGGCCGAATGTATCACCAACAAAAAGATCCAAATCCCCATCATGATCTATATCCCCCAAAGCTGGAGCAAACCGGCCGGTAAATTGACCAAATTTGTCAAAAGCAAGATAGTTTTCGTCGATGATATTGTATGATGGATTGGACTTTGTCCCGGTATTGATCATCAGATACATTTTATTGGTCTTTTTACCATCTTTATGTGTGACACCATTGCTCCCTACTATGATGTCAAGCAATCCATCACCATTGATGTCTCCAAATGCCGGATGGGTCCCACTGTTGAAAAAAACCATTTGGTCAATTAAAAAGTTATTTTTCCGAAATTTGAAGATTGGGGCAGCATCTGTACCCGTGTTGATATATAGCCATAGGTGATTTTCTGTTTCGCCGCTATTGATATCATTGGGACACACTACGAGATCCCTGATATTATCCCCATCGACGTCCACATAATATGCCGCCAAAAACAAATCCAAAAATATAGGTAAGTCTTCCGAAGGAAAGGTGGCATCTATTTTAGACATCAGTGCCTGAGTTGCCGTGCCACCATTAGTGAGTTTTTTTATACGGGAGCTTGCCAAATCCCCAATCAGCAAATCCATATCTTGATCACCATCCATGTCAAATATACAAAGTGTTGATCCCGAGTGTCTGACTCCAGGGTTGCTGTCAGATATACCTTGAGCACAAGAAAAAGCATTGTCACTTAACTTGATATCTTCATTAAACTGGTTTTCGGAAAACTTACCCCAGCATATGTCTTTCCTCACATATTTTAGCGAATCAAGACCCAGATTTTCTTCTACACTGAGATTTTGATAAAATGATGCAAAGCTTCCATCGGGTTCGAAACTGATGATATCTATGTCTCCATCTCCATCAACATCAGCTATGCCGGGCATATCTATGGAGCTGACATATATGTTGGTAAACCCACCCGTGATAGGAAACTGCACAATCTCAGGAATACCATAATTAAATCTGATCATTTTGTATGTCAATCTCCCGGTATTGTCTTTTTGCCCTCTCCACACTTCGATGCACGATGGATAAAATGAAGATGAGGTGAAGATATCCTGAATACCATCATGATTAAAATCTACCAAAAGTGCCCAGTTTTGTAGTTTGGGAAACAATGGGATGTATTCTGGAGCAAATTTATATTCAAGGATGCCTTTTGCACCGGTTTTGACGAGTGGAATGATCTTATCACCATTGCGCTCAAACACAAATAAATCTTTTGTACCGTCATTATTGAAATCAAAATTTGAAAATTGTGCCGCTTTAATACCTCCAGCCAGTGCGAGGGGCAGTAGTTGACCTTGCTTTGAGATGGGGATATTTAACCTTTCAAAATTTTGACCAAAGAGACAAACAGTACTAAGTAGTAAACTTACGAAAATAGAATAGTATGTCCTCATATATTTAGTGTGTATAATCATCTTAAATTGTTCCAAGTCATTTATTTCACAATGACATCATATCATTTTCAAACAAAAAATTATCAAAAATGATGTGTGAAAACCAGATTTAGATGACAAATAGAATCAAAATATGATGCTTATCATCCCTTTTAAAAAATACTATAAATGGTATTAATTGTTGTATTTGCGGAGTATATCCAAGAGTGATTCCAATGGAATAGTGTCCAAAGTGTGATTTTTCATAACATCGATAAACTCTCTGGTCATTCCTTCAGAGTATCCGAGCCTTAAGGCCAGAGTATAAATCATTTTTTCTTCATCTTCGTGTATGTGATTGTCTGCATTCATAGTGAACAATAGATGGTAGAGTATATTCATTCGTTCTTCCTCACTGGAAGGCAAAATTTCTTTTAAGTCGGTATCCAGTGTTAAGTATTCTCTCACTAGCGAAATATCAATGCCTGATGATTTGCAAAAATGGACTAAGTATAGAAATTCATCCTCATTCATTGCATGATCTACACTGCTCATGTGCACCAAAAGTTTTAAAACTACTTTGTTTTTTTCTTCCATAGTTAGTACGTCCCACATCATTTTTATGTCTATTTTGTTGCTAAAGGTAGTAATTGTTATGAAACTGAATATTATTTTATACTTTTAACCTTACAATCGTAAGTTGACATCCGTTATGTAGTGTTGTTCAACTTAACTTGTTGTAGTATTTTACCATTTATTCAAGTCACATCATCCATCGAAAATGAGAACAAAAATTGCCGGAATGGGCTATTATGTACCTGAAAATATTATGACAAATCAAGAGCTATCTACCCATATGGATACTTCAGATGAGTGGATCAAAGAAAGAACAGGTATCGAAGAGCGCAGGTATGCCACCAAACATAAAGAATCTACAACATCTCTGGCAACAAAAGCGTCAAAAATTGCCATTGAGCGAGCTGGGATAACGGCTGATGATATAGATTTTATCATTTTTGCGACATTGAGTCCCGATTATTATTTTCCGGGCTGCGGGGTATTGCTCCAAAGAGAATTAGGGATCACCAAGCGTGAAGCAGCTGCATTGGATATTAGAAATCAATGTTCGGGCTTCGTGTATGGAATCTCGATAGCCGATCAGTTTATCAAGTCGGGGATGTATAAAAACATCTTATTGGTAGGAGCAGAGATGCACTCTATGGGATTGGATTTTACTGATGAGGGCAGGGGAGTCACGGTGATTTTTGGGGACGGAGCTGGTGCGGTAGTGCTGCAGCCTACGACTGACGAAAATAAAGGTATCATCAACACTTGCCTGCATTCAGATGGTACACACGCAGAAGAACTGGCATTGATCAATCCCGGTTCCCATGGCGGATACCACCTAGGTACCGAAAAATTTGGATACCCGGACCCTAATACACTTGGAGGAGTTTTTGTCACCCAAAAGATGTTGGATGACAATTTGCTTTCACCCAATATGACTGGACAATTGGTGTTCAAAACAGCTGTCGTCAAATTTCCTGAAGTGATCAGAGAAGGGCTAGAAAAAGCGGGCTTGACATCTAGCGATATAGACCTTTTGGTGCCACACCAGGCCAATCTGAGGATCAGCCAGTTTGTACAAAGGACGCTGCGACTGCCAGATGAAAAAGTAGTAAACAATATCCAAAAATATGGAAATACGACGGCAGCATCCATTCCCATAGCACTTTGCGAAGCATGGGAACAAGGTCGGGTAAAAGATGGCGATTTGATTTGTCTGGCAGCATTTGGCAGCGGTTTTACGTGGGGGAGCGCATTGATCAGATGGTAATAAGATGGTAAATGCCGACAATATTTAAGAATTTATAAATGAGAGGACAGTGAAAGTGGATATTTTGGCGATAGGTATTCATCCAGATGATATCGAATTGAGTGCTTCGGGGACACTGATCAAGCATATCGCTTTGGGGTATTCTGTGGCGTTATGTGATTTGTCCAAAGGGGAGTTGGGCACAAGAGGAAGTGCAGCGCTAAGGTTGCAAGAAGCAGCAGTGGCCAAGGATATCATTGGTGCTGAAGCTCGTGAAACTCTCGATATGAGAGACGGATTTTTTGAGCACACCGAAGAAAATATTATCAAAATAGTGCGCATCATCAGAAAATACAGGCCTGAGATCGTGCTCGCCAATGCCATCAGTGACAGACACCCAGATCATGGGAGGGCTTCCAAATTGACCAGTGACGCTTGTTTTTATGCTGGTTTGGTGAAGATAAGGACTACAGATGACCATGGTATGAATCAAGATCCCTGGCGGCCAAAAACGATATATCACTACATACAAGATAGAAATCTGAAAGCTGACCTGGTGATAGACATCAGCGAGCATATGGAACAAAAAATGAAATCTATCCTGGCTTATCGCTCCCAGTTTTATACAGAAGATTCGGAAGAGCCAGTGACACCCATTTCATCCAAATCGTTTATGGATTTTATGTATGCCAAAAACAAAAGCTATGGTAGAGACATCAATGCTGCTTATGCGGAAGCATTCACAGTAGAAAGAAATATAGGCGTGCGCAATTTATTTGATTTGATATAAAATATGTAACAAATTACTCTTCCAGTTCTTTTAGCAAATTCTGTACATCAGGATTGGTGTGTAAGAATAGATCGTATAATTCGCTGTCTGCCAAAAACACAATATTTTTTCCAAAACTAGACTTGGCCGCTAATCCGAATTTGACTATTTTCCAAGGGCCTAGACCCAATATACTTACTTTACGAATGTCTTGGTACGACAATCTGTACGTCTTAAAATAATTGGTGGCTATATAAAATTCTGGTCCTAATTCTATCCTTTTTAGCTGAATAACAGTGAAGTATAATAGTAAAAAAAATATAATATATACCAATAAAAACGGATACTTAAATACTGGTGATGTTAAGAAAGGCAATTGCTTATCATCAATCATAAACAATGCTGCAGTAAACACAGTGAAAAACACGATCCATGTAGTAGGGATGAATAGTTTCAAAAACAATGTCAAATTGGAAGAAACTCTTTGCATTATGAGGTTAGTTTTTGTTTTCTCTCCTGATCTTTTACAACTTTCGCTGCTACAGAGATGGATATTTCATACAGTATAAACATAGGAATACCCACCAAAATCTGAGTCAATGCATCAGGTGGAGTGATGATTGCAGCCACTATAAATATGACCAAAAATGCTTCTTTTCTAAATTTTTTCATGGTTTCAGGCCCTAAGATTCCGATGCGGGCAAGAAAATACACTACTATCGGGAGCTCAAATGCCAATCCTACTGGAATAGTAAACATCGTGAGGTAATTGACATATGAAGATAGGGTAGGGCTATTGGTGGCTTCGGTACCTACATTGTAAGACCCAAGAAACGAAATAGCAAATGGAGCTATAATAAAGTAACCAAAACTTACCCCTAATATAAATAGTAAAGATGTAGCTCCTATGAGTCGATTGGCTATTTTTACTTCAGTTTCATATAGACCTGGTTTGATAAATTTCCAAAATTCGTAAAATATATATGGAAATGAAGCGATAAACCCCATGTAAATGGACACTGTGATACCCATAAAAAATTGTTCTCCCAATTCGCGGGTGATGAGAGGCAGCTCTGGAGGACTAAAACAAGTGGTCTCCGATATCAAACAAAAAATTTTGTATGTAATAAACTCTGGTTTTTTGGGAGCATATACGATGTACTCAAACACTTCATTTTGGAATATGAGCGCAATAGTTGCGAAGAAAACCACACTCAGTCCTGCCCGGATGACGTGCCATCTCAATTCTTCCAAGTGATCCAAAAACCCCATTTCTTTCCCATCTTCACCTCCAGTATTCACTCCCGAAAGGATGTTTTTCAGAAAGTTGGCCATATCAATGTTTATTTAATTGAAGCCGCAAAGATACACAAAATGTATGATCACTATTTAAAAATTTAATTTATAGTATGCAAATGATTTTTAATATATTATTTTTGCACCATGAATTTTTCATCCAAAATACTAGAAGAGTCTGTCAATGCTCTTTCGTCACTACCAGGAGTAGGCAAAAAGTCGGCATTGAGATTGGCTTTGCACCTCGCTCAGGACACTACGCTCAAAGCATCCAAAATATCATCAGCCTTAGTCAGGCTCAATACTGATATATGCAAGTGTCAGGTGTGTTGCAATATTTCAGACGATGTCACCTGTGAGATTTGCAAATCGACTACCAGACGCCTGTCGAGCATTTGTATAGTCGAGACTGCCAGAGATGTCATGGCGATCGAAGATACCAACCAGTTTAAAGGCAGATACCATGTGCTGGGTGGCGTGATTTCACCTTTGGAAGGGATAGGACCAGGTGACCTAAGCATTGATTTGCTCATAGATCGGGTCAAAACAGAGCAAATAGAAGAAATCATCATGGCCATTAGTCCCACCATCGAGGGGGAGACCACCATTTATTATATCTCCAAGTTGCTGCAGGATTTGGATGTGAAAGTTAGTATCATTGCTCGTGGAGTTTCTTTTGGTGGTGATCTGGAGTATGCCGACGAATTGACACTTGGCAGATCTATAGTTTCCAGAATTCCATACAAGGTACAATCCTAATGTATGGAGCATTATGACCTAAGTATCGTCATTGTAAATTATAACGTAAGACACTTTTTGGTCCAATGTCTCCAATCCATAAGGAATGCCAACACGACAACTTTAAAGATCGAAATATGGGTCGTAGATAATGCATCAGTGGACGGTTCTGTAGCATTGCTTGGAGAAGATTTTCCTGAAGTAAAAGTGGTAGCTAATCAAGCGAATGTTGGTTTTTCTGCGGCCAATAATCAGGCCATTCAGTCATCCAATGCAACATATATCCTATTACTCAATCCTGATACAGTGATCGAGGAGGATACTTTGATCCGGTGCTATGATTTTATGGAGGAGAATGTACATGCTGGCGCCGTGGGTGTAAAAATGATCGACGGTACAGGAAAGTTTTTGCCAGAGTCCAAGAGAAAGATTCCGACTTTATGGAATTCATTTTGCAAACTCAGCTACTTATCTGATTTGTTTCCTACCTCCCGATGGCTGAGTGGATATAATTTGGGCTACTTGCCAGATAGTAAGACACACGAAATAGAAGTATTGTGTGGTGCATTTATGTTTATCAGAAGCTGTGTGTTGGACGAAGTAGGGTTGCTTGATGAAGATTTTTTTATGTATGGAGAGGATATTGACCTATCATATCGAATATTGCAATCCGGAGCAAAGATCTATTACTATCCGGAGACCAGCATCATACACTACAAGGGAGAAAGTACAAAGAAGAGTTCATTGAATTATGTGAAGACCTTTTATGGGGCCATGCATATATACGTAAAAAAGCATTACGATCAGGGCAATGCTGCCATGTTTATGCGAGTGGTCAACCTTGCCATTACCATCAGGGCAATGATGAGTATGCTTGGGCGAGTAGTTGGCGGCTGGGTTAGGCCAACTTTAGACGGTCTTATAGTCTGGGCATCATTAGTTTGTGCTAAAAATGGCTGGGCATATTACTACTTTGGAGATATGGATTATTATAGCGGGACAAATATAGACACCATGCTTGCTGTATATGCATTCATCTGGATATTTGTGATGTGGTTGGGCGGTGTGTATGATTCGATTACTTCATGGACACATAGGATCTATTCTGTTGCCACTGGAACTGCGATAATATTGTTTGGATATGCATTGCTCCCGGAAGAGTGGCGATCAAGTCGTGCTTTGATTTTGATAGGGAGTCTTGAAGTGTTTATCCTTTCGCTGTTGACTTCGACTGTGGTCAGTTTTTTCACAGGGAGTAACAAAACAATGTCCAAAGTCAGAAATATTGCATTGGTTGGCTCAAAATCCAATTGCGAAAAACTACATCATTCATTACAACTGCATCATCGTCATGGCGAAAATGTGTATATGATCTCCAAGGACGCCCGGGATAACGATCCGTGGTTTACCAACAATATGCAAAACCTGCCAAAAGTAGTGTCCGCTCTTCAAATAGATGAGGTGATTTATTGCTTTGAAGACAGCACTATGAAGGAAATCATCCAATCCATGACGTCTATGGAATCTAAAGTTTCTTTCAAGATCAGAGGCGAAAATGCGCTCAACATCATCGGGAGTGACAGCAGAAATGAGCAGTCTGGCTTGTATCATCTCAATGACCACTATAGGTTGAGTCATGTCTCGGCCATACGGCAAAAACGTTTGTCAGATCTTATCCTTTGCATACTTTTCATTCCATTATCACCTATCTTGTTTTTGGTATCGGGATGTAAGCTGCAAGTGTTTAAAAATATATTTTTTGTAGGAATAGGTAGATATTCATGGGTAGGGTACGGCGGAGTAATTGCTGACTATAGTTTTTTACCTGTCTTGCCCAAAGCAGTGATCCCATTTCCCTTAGCCTCCAAAGTGGTGGACTACAGAGATGATTTTTTCAAAAGATTGAATATTGCTTACGCCAAAGACTATAGTGTATTGTCAGATTTGAAATTGATTTGGAATAATATTTTTAAATGTGGAAATGTATAGTCAAACGAAATTTAATATTTTTGCAATTAATATGTTCAAAATAAAACGATTATAATTTAATGTTTTTTACAATTTAATACACCTAAAGTATAGTTCGTATCTGATGATTGAAAACTATATCTTTGTTCATAACGATTTAAAACACAATTCAAAGTGGATGTAACATTACTAAATATCATAAAGGAAAAAGCTCACACATTGTTGCCAGAGATCATCGCATTGCGTAGGACGCTGCATATGTATCCTGAGCTGTCTTTTGAGGAGAGCAACACTGCCAAATTGATCTCTGCCAAACTCACCGAAGCAGGAATAGACCATACCACTGGTTGGGCTGGACACGGCATCGTAGCCCATATCAAAGGAAGAAGTGAACATGTAGTAGCACTCAGAGGGGACATGGATGCCTTACCTATACAAGAAGAAGGCGAGTCGATATATAAATCCAAAGTGACAGGGGTAATGCATGCTTGTGGCCATGATGCACATACAGCATCGTTGTTGGGAGCGGCATTGATACTCCATCACATCAAAGATCGATTGCCCCACAGTGTCAGATTGATATTTCAGCCTGGGGAAGAGTTGCTCCCCGGTGGAGCCCACCTGATGATCAAACAAGGGGTACTTAGTGATCCTGAACCACAATTTATCGTAGGACAACACGTATTTCCTTCTATGCAAGTGGGCAAAGTAGGGATCAAAAGTGACCTGTACATGGCTTCTGCCGACGAAATTTACATCACCATTACGGGTGCTGGCGGTCATGCTGCTATGCCACAGGATGCCGCAGATATCATCCTCGCAGCATCCCAAATGATCATATCTCTACAGCAGGTAGTATCGAGAAAAAACAATCCCGCTATCCCTACAGTACTAAGTTTCGGAAAAATAAACACCACGGGTGGTGCCACAAATATCCTGCCATCCGAACTCAAAATAGAAGGCACCTTCAGGACCATGGACGAAGACTGGCGAACAATAGCG
>JBATLS010000670.1:0-6619 GCA_049289435.1 Saprospiraceae bacterium
AAAAGGCCAAATTTGGCTCGGTGGCAATGATGGACTCTGGCAATACGATGGGAAAACCTTTACCAATCACACGAAGCAATTCGTTGGATATATTTATGAAGATAAAAGTGGTCACATTTGGACCAATGCTGAAGGGCAGAATAAAAAAAGCTGGGTGTTTTCCAGATATGATACACCGCCTTTACCTGCTGATCTTCTCACTTCTACTACCATCAAGACAGAAGACAACATGTACTTTGGGATCATGGAAGATAAAGACGGGCAAATATGGTTTGGCACACTCCGTGGGGTGTATCGATATGACGGAACATCTTTTGAAAATTTTCGAAAACCTTAGGTCGTACTTTCATTTTATAATAAACAGTAATCACGTACTTGCCACTTATGAACAAACTTCAAATCGACATAGGAAAGATTCAACATACGAGGCAAGCTAGAAGGATTGAACAAATACTCAATAAAAAGCCTGGCATAAACTATGTGTCGGTTTCTACATCAGGATTAATACAATTGGAGTGGGATGCTGAAAAAACAAGTCAGCCAGACATCTTTCGATTGGTCAAACGGATGGGCTTTAGTGTGGTACGGTCAGAAAGCGTCAAAGTCGGATCAAGGGAGGATGATCAAGCTGCAGCATCGACACTCAATATTTTTGGCGAAAACACAGAACTTTATTTTGCCATCATCAGTGGGATATGCTGGGTGCTCGGAGTTATATTTTCTTTTATATCTACATTCCCTGCTGATGGCACCACTATCTTGTTTGTAATAGGTGCCTTTTTTGGTGGATTTTTTACTTTCATTACGGCAAGCAAAGATGTGCTCCGTGGAAAATTTGAAATCGATTTTCTGATGCTTTTTGCTGCCATTGGTGCTGCATCCCTGGGAAAATGGGGAGAAGCAGGCTTACTCTTATTCTTGTTTAGTCTGGGACATGCGCTCGAACATTATGCTATGAAGAGAGCCAGGAAGTCTATAGCTGCACTATCTGATTTGGCACCCCCGACGGCTTTAGTCAAACAAAATGATACCCTGACAGAGGTGCACATCGAATATCTGAAAATAGGTGACATCATAGTCGTGAAGCCCCATACAAAAATTGCGGCAGATGGGGTCGTCAGCCAAGGCAGCAGTGCAGTCAACCAATCGTCTATCACAGGCGAAAGCATCCCAGTGGACAAAAGTCCAGACCAACACTGGCAATCTGAACATGATATCAATCAGGTAAAATCTCTGCACAGGGTATTTGCCGGTACCATGAATGGCAGCGGAGCACTGGAAATCAAAGTATTGCGTGAAGCAAAAGACAGTACGCTTGCAAGACTAATCACCTTAGTAAAAGAGGCCGAAACCCAAAAATCTCCTACCCAGCATCTCACGGACAAATTTGAAAAGTACTACGTACCCATCGTTTTGGTCTCCGTTATTTTGCTCTTGTTCGCTTTTGTGATCATCGACGAAACTTTTCAACAGAGTTTTTACAGAGCCATGTCCGTACTGATCGCGGCTTCGCCATGTGCATTGGCCATTTCGACACCAAGTGCTGTATTGGCAGGTATTGCAAGAGCAGCACGACAGGGCGTACTCATCAAAGGCGGTCGTCCTCTGGAAGATCTTGGTAGTATCAAAGCCATCGCTTTTGATAAGACGGGCACGCTTACCGAAGGAAAACCGACTTTGACCCATGCCATCCCATATGGATTGACTACCAAATCACATTTGCTCAAAGTCGCTATAGCCGTAGAGGCGCTGAGCGATCATCCGCTTGCAGCAGCCATCGTCGCAGCGGGAAAAAAAGAATTGGGGGATACAGACGTCCCCAAGGCAAAAAATTTAATTGCGCTGATCGCCAGAGGAGTCCAGGCTGAGTGGCAAAACAGCATCATCCATATTGGCAACAGAAGACTCTTTGAAGAATTAACAGGCGAATCTGTACCCGATGACATCCATCAGCAAATGTCTAAACTCGAATCTAGCGGACATACTGTGATGATCATTCGCCAAGACAAGCAATATCTGGGCATCATTTCGGTCATGGATATCGCCCGCCCGGAGGCGAAATCAACGCTGGCTGCTTTAAAAAAAATGGGCATCCGGCAGATGGTCATGCTGACAGGCGACCATCAGAAAGTGGCAGATGCCATCGCTCAGGAGATAGGCATCACCCACCCGATGGGCAGTCTCTTGCCAGAAGATAAAGTTAAAGCTATTGAGCTACTTAAGCAACGCCTTGGTCAGGTAGCCATGGTAGGCGACGGAGTCAACGATGCACCGGCTATGGCCAATAGTACCGTAGGCATCGCCATGGGGGCGGCAGGATCTGATGTCGCTCTCGAAACTGCTGACGTAGCCCTCCTGGCGGACAAACTGGACAATCTTCCCTTCGCCATCGGACTAAGCAGGAAAGCCAATCGCATCATCCGACAAAATCTAATCATCAGCCTGGGCATGGTAACCTTGTTGGTCCCATTGACCATAATGGGCACCATTGCAATCGGGCCCGCAGTAGTAGGTCATGAAGGCTCTACGCTGGTGGTAGTACTGAATGCATTGAGGTTGCTGAGGTATGAGGTGTAGGGTGTAGGGTGGAGTGCTGGTGAACAAAATGCATCTAATAAAAAGTGGCAACATTCTCCTTATCGCCAATTATTGCAAGCAAAAATATAATGCAATTAATAGGTATTTAAAAAATCATGACATTATATATATTAGTTTTAAATTTAGTTTGTATATTGATGTTTAAAATGGAATAATGCCAATTTTAAACTTAATAAATGAACTATGTTATTCTTTTGTAAAATGATATTCTGTGTTAAAAACAATCAAAACCAGTAGGCTTTATCCTTACTTTTGGTAATTGTAGAGAATATAGAATTTAATGTATAACAGTATTGTGATTTAAGAATGTAAATATGTCTTCTTGCAATTGCTGAATAGTAAAGATATTGAAATGAGTAAAATCAAAACAGTCATCATAGAAGATGAGAAAGCGTCCCAAGAATTATTGTCATCAATAATACGTGACTACTGCCCTTATCTGAATATGGCAGGTATCGCTTCAAATGTAACTACTGCAGCAGCAATGATCAATGATATCAAGCCCGATCTAGTATTTTTGGACATTCATATTGGTCATGAGACAGGATTTGATGTATTGGATATTTTGCAAACCAAAGATTTCAATATCATTATTACTACTGCTCATGAAGAATATGCACTGAAAGCCTTCAAGTATGAAGCCATCGATTATATCCTCAAACCATACTCCCCAAAAGATGTGATCAAATCCGTACAAAGGATCAAAGAAAAGCTGGAAAAGAGTAAAGCATTCGGACATCTGGAAAAAATCATTAAAAATAACTACCACCAAAGAGATAATAACAGAATAACTATTCCCACCTCCGAAGGCTTAAAAGTGTATAAATTGGACCATATCACCAGAATAGAAGGAAGCGGTGCGTACTGTAAATTATTTTTTACTGAAGAAAAATCTATGCTCGTCAGTAAAAGCCTGAAAGAGATTGAAGAAATGTTGCCCGAGCATCAGTTTTTTAGGACGCACGATAGTCACATCATCCATCTGATGCACGTCAAAGAGTATAAAAAAGAAGATGGAGGGATGGTTATCCTTGGCAATGGGGAGCAAATACCAGTATCGAGAAGGAAGAAACAGGAGTTTCTGGATAGGATGATGGACTCTGGATGATGACCGGATATGAGTAATAAACTACCATTTATAAACTCATAATAGGCCAAAAATATAATAGAATAAAGTAATAGAGAATATTATAACTTCTTTTGTATTTCAAAATATTATTTATTTACTAATCGAAAAAACAAAATGATGCAAAAAAAGAATTTAATTATAGCTATCGCCACGGCAATCATTGTTTGGATGGGCTGGAACTACTTTAGGAATCCTTCAATTACCTGCACATGGTGTAACAACAGTATTTGCAGACAAAATGCAAGTGTAATATTTTTTGACAAAGAAGAATTATGTGACAAAAATGGAGTGAATTTCCTGAACCCACCATTTCCTTCAATGGGACTCCCTGAATCAGAAATTAGTAATGAAAGTGCAAGGCTTCAACCACTGCCAATTTCTTACGGTCAGCCTTACATAAGTATAGATACTTTTACAAATGATTGTGGTCAACGACTGGCTTGTACTTACACTTTAGCTGGTTATTATATCCAGCCAAGCCCAAATATTTCCCAAAATGTAAATATAAAATTGGATTTTTATCCAGTTTGGTTACGTCATACACCACAAGAATTAATAGAGATTGTAGGAGCTAAATTGACTCTCACACCCTATGCACAAGCAGACGCAACATCCCAAAACGCTGCAAATTCTGGGAGTATTATGGTGCCTATTATACCATATAATATATATAATTATCAAAATGGGTTCTCTCACAGTATATTCCAATTTCACCCTGATGCTGTGACAGACGGGTTCACTAAAGCTTATATCTCATGGTATGAACTTAAGCTCATACTTGAAAATTGTAAATACCTGGGAATCACTGGCGCACAAGTTTCAACGGGTAATATAATGGCTCAGACATGGGGTTCACTTAATGAAGCTGAACTAGGTCAATCTTGCAATAAATCTTATTTTACGTACAGGTTTATAGGATTTAATAAATTTATTCCTGAAACTCCAATAGAAGAACCACTATTGATTCCATCAAATTTTGTAAAAGTTAAATCCGGACCTTATACATTTAATCCGGCAATACCTACTGAAACTTGGGCCACTCCCTGCCCGCCAATGTGGTACTAGCAATAATTCCAAAGATATTGTCTAAATATATAATATTTATCTTCTTATTTCTATTTTGGGCGAAAACACGCTGCCAAACAAACCTACAATTAATATCACCTGAGTACAATACCTTCTTTACTGAAGTAAATAATGAACTATGGATAGCGAGTGCAGGTATGGGATACAACAGGTATCGTGGCATTGACACTAAACATTACTGGCTCAATGACAGTATCTCAGGACTGCAAGGCACATATATTCAGAGCCGAATTTTTCAGGATGAATCCGGATTGCTTTGGACAACTACCTTTGAGTATCTGTGCTATTTTGACCCCAGGATGGATAAATTCTTTTGTCAGAAAATTGTTTTCAAGCAAGATACCATTGCGGACAGTTATCACATCATCTCTTACAATAAAATTGATAAGAACCTGATATTGAGAGCAAAAGGCCAATTGCTGAATTATAATACTGAAAAGAAAAAAGTGGTATCAACCATTGGGGAGACCATAGCCAATTATTATGAGGTATGGGGAGACACTATCGCCGGTGCTCCCTGGATGAATGGGGAAGGATGGGAGATGTGGACAAAAAAAAATAATGTTTGGAATAAAAAGTGGTACAGACTGAACGACTGCGAATTATTAAGCGGTCGAAAAGTCATAAAAGTATTGCATACTGCCGGTAAAGTCTGGTTGCTGACAGATGATGGATTGATACTTTTCAATATGGCTGATCCACGCAAATCTATTCTTTACAAATATGATGACTCCGATAAAAATATTATATCAGATGGTTTGGTGTCTGACTCCATCTTATGGCTGAGTTCGAGAAAAGCTGGTGTGGTCATATTTAACATCAACAAATTGCTATTTCAGGCAAAGAAAAGGATTGAGAGAGAAAGAGTTGATAATATGTTTCAGGATGAATATGGAAGAATGTGGTTTTCTCAGACACCAATGGGTGCAGAAGTACATGATATACATCGATTGATACCCGAATATCAACACCCGGAATTAAACGGTCATTGGACATCTTCATCCAGTGCTCATGGTCTGGATATCATGATAGATCAGGAAAATGGTCTGTTAATATATAATAATGGTTCGAAAGAATTTATAAGAACAAAGACAAAATATTTACCTTTAAGCACTATTCATTGCGCTGAGATATTAGATACCCAACGCATATTAGTTTGCGACAGATTTGAATGCATTACTTTAGATGTGCACAGCAAACAAATCAAAAAAGTAGCATTAAAAGGTATCAGACAATTACAAAATATCAAAGTGAATGGTGACGATTTGTATGTAGTTGCTGATAACAATCTATCTATTTTTAATACTAACAATTTCAAAAGTATCAATGCTTCCAGATTTGATAAGTATCAGGGGGCTTTTCAATTACCATGTGAATTTAGAGAAAACAATATGGTATTTAATATATCTTCTTCTCAAATACTTATCTATCAAGATGAGAAAGATACGGTGATCAACATCGGATCATTTATACAGTCTGTGAAGTTTGATGTGCAAAAACAGCAATATTTTATTGGCGCAAATGATGGTCTATATACGATGGATCAATATTTTAAAGTAACCAATGTCACTAGATCCAATCCTTTATTATCCAATCAAACGGTGTATGATATACAGATGGATGACAAATGGGTGTATTTTAGTACAAAAAATAAGTTGTGCCGAATTCGAAAAGACCTGACAAAGATAGAAATCAGCGATAAGCTGACGTTTGATTTTCCTCCGACGTTTATCGTCAAAGATCATACAATTTTGGTAGGCTCGGATATAAGTATAGAAATGACAAAAGACCAATGGTTTGATGGTC
>JBATLS010000671.1:0-3299 GCA_049289435.1 Saprospiraceae bacterium
CTCTCAAACCATTGGCATTGGTATAATCATGATTGTATGTATATTCTTCTACGTGGATCTTGCCATCACTATTGGTGAGTGTTTTGGCAGTCGGCATGGTAAATCTGTTGGTCGGGTCATAAGAGAAAGTCGTATTGACCACCACTCCATCCAAGTAAGTTTCCTCTGACCAAAGCAATGCAGCTTTGGTCCTATGTTTAAATCTGAATGGCACTTTGGAATTTCCATCTAATACATAATAATTGTACGCTTGGTCATATATATATGATGATACGTCATTATATACATAAGATGATTGCCGAATGCCAATATTATTACTTTCCGTATCAGTAGATTTACTGGACTTCCCGTCAAGGACATTGACTAGATTTTTGATCATCATATTAGGAAATACCTCCGCTTGATTCTGATTCCAGGCACATCCTGTACTATAGTCAAGTCCATTTTGACTTTCTATCAGGTATTTATATTTTGTTTTTGACCCGTCTATGTATTCAGCAATGATGTGATTGTACTTTATATGAAGACCGTCAAACCCACTTAGAGGAAACATACTACTTTTTTTTGTAAAAGAATAATGCAAATTAGCTGTATTTTGACCACAAAATAAAAACCAGTAGTTCGGTCTATTATGCAGTATGCCGCTGGATTTATTTTGATCCAACTCATCTGTATAATGATAACTAACAGTCTCTGCAAGCAAATTACCATCCTTCTTTTCGATTTTTTTTATGCGGAGTCCGCCGACCTTCACATTCACAAATCTAGCCGGTGTATGATTGTACGCATAGAGTTCAAAAAGCAAGCCCGCATTTGTGATCGAATATTGAAAATGATATTCGGAATTTAAGATGACATTCGCAATGATCCCCGCATGATTAAACACTACCCCTGGAGAGGGATTAGTCCCCACACTAAAAGTAGCAGGGCTAGACAAGCATGACGATCCATTTCGCATGGTCACGGATGCATTGCTACCAGATCCACTATTGAGTCCTATGGCACAAAACTTATAAGCAAAAGTATATCCCGTATAGGTAACAGAAGGGTAAAAATAACTACAGTTTGAAGCATTTAATGAACCCGAATAACCACTAGGAAAGGCAAGGTTGTAGTATGGTATATTATGTATGGTATCATATGTAGCTACATATAAATTTGATTCATTTGATTCAAATTCAAAATCCGTGTAGCCGCCTGTGGCGTGGATCATTCTTTTTAAGGTCCCTATCTTTGCTTTGCTTTCATCTACATCTTTACCTGATGGATGATCTGTTTCTGATGCTATAGCACTTAGAATGAGAGGATCGTTAAAACAAGGCGGGATAACCATTTTTTCTGTTATTGGAGTATTGGAAGTATATCCATCATTATGGTAACCCCAATGGTCATAATTGCTACATAATCTACTAGGAAATAGGGTTTGATTGTTGCCATCTAATTTGTATTCAAATATCTGAGCTGGTTTTATGATTGCATCATCACAACTTTTTTGTTGTATTTGTGTCAGTCTTAACCGCTTCAGATCTTCAGTGGTACAATTGGGGCACAAGGTTTCTGTTCCTATCCAATAGTCATAAGTAAACAACCACTTTGAACAATAGCTTGTATTTGTCAATGAACGCTTTTTTACTTCATCAACTTTCAATTTTGATATCCCGGTAACATCTAACCGTACAGAGTTACATGTTAATATAATTTCTTCATGTGATGAATAAACCCTGCTTAAAAATTTGTCAAAAATGATTGATTCATGAATTTTTTCTTCCTTAGATTTTTCGGTAAAAGCATACGTCCTAAACGTATAGTAGTTATCCAAATATTCAAAATTTATTTCACTCTTAGCGTCTGATGAAATCATTTTTACCAGATACCATGAATTTGCCACTTCATAGTTATTGGTCGCTCCAGTATGGTCGGGAGTTATTTGTGTCGTGATACCGTAATTATCACCTATGACTTTTGATCCAAAAACATACCTGGTGCCATCAGTGTCAGTTAAGATAAACTGCGAGAGCCGAAATATTGAAGATACGCCTCCGTTTAATGAAAATTCTATCTTCACATCTGATTGAGGCATTTGCACTACTTGGTATTGTCCTATGCCAATAAAATTTATGTAAAACTTACCACTCTTGCCATTGATGTTATAAGAAAAGATGTCGGATTCCCTATCCATATTCCCAGTATGGATGCCCGCCATATATACATCATTTACATCGTTACAATTTGCATTTGGATAATTTTGCAAAACATCCCACTTCCCGTTGTTGCGTTCATCAGGAAAATTACCTAATTGACTCCTGGTGATCATACCAACACCGCCCAAATTCCAGCCTGTACCTATTTTAGATGCTACATCTGCGATTTTCAACCCCGATGCATCATAACTTGCTACCAACTCTACACTTAATGTACCTTCACTGATACTTGTCATAGGTACGCTGATATCAGGCACTCCCGTACTCCCCACACTTATGTTGTTTATTTTCTCAAATGCTTCTACCTCGGGTGCTTTGGGGAAGGTCTTGCCAAAGTATGAATTTGCAGCTTGACCTATTCCCCAAAATGGCATTGCTACCAACGAGGCCACTGTTATTACTTTCGCAAATTTTTTAGAATACCTGTATTCACGATTCTTTATCATTTTATAGTTTTTATTTAAAGTTTTACAATCTTTATATTTGCTACAGTTGTATCATTTTGCTTATGAGTAACAAGATACGTTTCTGATGCAAAGCCGTTTAAGTCAGCAAAAAAATCATTATCACCATCAAATGAAGTTTCGTATATAAGTTTACCAGAAGTAGATTCATGTATGGAAATGTAGTTTAGCCTATTTTTTGAATTTTTGACTGTGATGTGGGTCATACCATTTGCGGGGTTGGGATGGATGGATAATTCAGTACCATTGCTCTGCAATGAAACTATATTGTCATCGCAATTAATAATCTCCTTACGGAGCAATGTCGATTCTGACAAGACCCTTTTGAGTCTTTCTACTTGCCCTAAAGTAAACATTGTTTTCAAGTCATCATTTCCCACATCCATAAAATTATTGATCATTTCGATATCACCCTCATGACCAGGACATGCAGTAAAATGGGCAAAATATGACTCAAAAATATTAGGCACATTATGTATCGGAGTATCATCTACATAATCATCCGCACAAAAAGTCAAACCCCATAAACTATAAATACCCAAAAAGTTTCCTATCAAGTGCGTAAATACGTTCCATCTTGAAGAACTGTATGGCGCATCTCTAATTCCGGCAAAATCATGAATATCAATCACTA
>JBATLS010000672.1:0-1651 GCA_049289435.1 Saprospiraceae bacterium
TTCCTACATTGCCCGCTGGGTGTGGTCCAGAAAACCAATGTTTTTCTACACCGATAGCCTTTGAAAATCCGGAAGCAGGCTCACTGCTTCTGGCATCCAGACCAAGATGTACTTTCCCGGATGTCAATCTGCTAAGTACAGTAAGACCTTTTTGGAATGGAATTTCACTTCCCTTAATTACCAGGTTATTGTCCAAGGCAAGAGGTGCTGTATCAAATGTACTTATGAATATATTGACAGGGATAGTCTCCGCTAAAGGAACTACATCATAAGGTCTCTCATTGATCAGAGGCCACAAACCATTGTCCATCATGTATGAAACAAGCTGCTCTCTGTCAGCAGTGTCGGTGTCAGGAGCTTTAGTTTGCTTATAACTGATCTTTTTATCTGCCAATATAATGATTTCAGCAATCGACCTTTTTTCTCCTCTTTTGACATCTACTATTTCACCGCTCACTGGTGCTACGTACTTTATTTCCGGACGTTTCTTATCATAAAATAATACATCTCCTGCCCGTACTTCAACTCCGACTTCTACCTCGACTTTAGGAATTGGTGACATACCATGGAAATCTGTAGGCTTGATCGCATATCTGGTGACAGATGCTGTCTGAATAGCACCAGATGCAGCCCCGGCCAATTTGATATCATGACCTTTGGTAAGATGTGTAAAACTCCCTCCTTCGGCAAATGAAGGACGCTTAGGCTTAAATATATCTTTTAGTCCTGGGAAGATGCCCATATCGGCCTTCTCTGGATCTATCCCATGCTTGGTAGCTTCTATTTTCATCAGATTGCTGGCTAGGCTCAACATCGCCCAAACGATCAGAACGGCACATACCGCCAAAACTCCATAAAGTACCCATCCACTGTCGGACGATGGTGCCTGAGCTGACAAAATTTGTGCGATGAAAACTAAGCTTAAAGTGATTTTCAGCTTATTCATGTATACTTATGATTGAATTGTTGGAAGAATGATCATTAAAATTGCGCAAATATAAAAAGGTTTATTCTAACCGCACAAAATGATTTTCTTAAAATTCAATCATAGCTTATTTAGAATAAATCTAAGTAATATTTTGTTTTAAATTTTGATCTTAGAAAGCTTTATTCCTCCAATTCACATTCATATATTGCACTTATGCTGCTAATCATACTGTTCAAGCGATTAAAATAGAACATATATTCAAAAACATCCGGCATTAAGGATAGAATGCTACAAAGCTACCGAATATTAAGAGTCACTGCCAGTCAAAAGCCACTTTATTGGGATAATTGTCACTGACACAAACGAAAATTTACATACTGTTCTCCCACTAAAGATTAAGTATAGTCAAATGAAAAAGTAGATAAAAATCCGTGAATCATGATTGAAACTGATTTTATATCTGGGACTGTATAAGGCTTGCCAATTACATTTTTGCAAATTAACTTTTTTTCCTGCAAGAGTTCTGATGAGACGGTCACATTTGCAGCCAATTTTCATCCTCATCTATCTCAGATCGCTAGCATCTTGTTACCTCGTGCTTCATGCGTTACTTCGGCTAAGCCAAGCCTTTCCATCAAAGGCGGCACATACATGCCGAATCGTCCTCTGAGTCCCTTCTTTAGGCCGTACCATCCGCCTATTGGATTTGTTGTAGATCTTCCC
>JBATLS010000673.1:0-9352 GCA_049289435.1 Saprospiraceae bacterium
GACTCGACCTATAGAGCAATATCCGTCATAAGAAATTCCCACTGGCAGCAATCTTGTGTAGGTATGCAACTTGTTATTATGATCTTTTCCCATCATATGGTGGCCAAACATATCTTTGCCATCTGCATCCAGATAAGGACAATCCTGCTCCACGACAAACACTTCTTGTCTGAGCCTCATGATGTCATACAATTCGTGTACATCCAGCACATCGAAAGGTTTGCAAGTATAGGTTATCGTCATATTAACTATCTGAATTTGTTGATAAACGGGTCGGTTTTATACTGGAATGCGGCCTTGCAGCCTATGTGAAAGCCTTCCATATCTATCAACTCTTCGAATTGATAGCACTGCAGATCCGGGCTAAAAAATATGTGGTCGTATGGTACTTTTTGAGTAGTGGGAAAGACATTTCGCCGGCTATTGAGCAACTTGGTAGTATTTCTAAATTCTATGATATCATGTGACCAATATACTTGATTGAGCTCGCCCAAAAAAATCAAATGATTGAATTTATGTTCAAGGATGTAGTTTTTCAATTCTGCAAAGTGCGCATTAGCTTGTTTTTTTGAAAGCTTATCCAAAGCAGGAATGGCGTATATGGAAATCAGTTTGAAGTCTTGACCACTCTTAGTAATGTTTATTTCCAAGTCATTCAATTCTTCCTGGTTTATTTTTTTAATTTCACTGATTGGATATTTTGAGTACAATGCTTTACCGTATAAATCTATGCGAATACTCTCTATCTTATATGGAAATATCGTTGAGACCAGTTCAGGAAGTAACTCGGCCCAATCAGGTGTATATTCTTGAAAAGAGACTACATCAAGTGAATCGTTCCATATTAGATTTTCGACATCTTTTATATCAGAGATGACACTCAGATTGACATGGGCGACGGATAGTTTGATATTTTGATTTTCTTTGGGGTTTTTGAATTCTGAATTGGATGCACTTTTGAGAAAAAGGGCCAATGCTGCCGCACATCCAAAGCTGGTAAACATAATGATCCTATTGTTGATGATGAGCCCCATCATACCAGAAATCAAAAGTATAAAGAGGATATGCACCAAATAATCCTGTACTATCGTCGAAAAATTGAAATAAGGCAAAAATATCACCACTGCCGTCATGCATATGATGAATGCTGCCATTATTTTATTGCCTGTAAGGAGTAATTTTTTCACTTATTGAGTCTATAATTTAGAATGGATTGGCGACTACCACCACCAGCTTATACTCCTTGATGTCACCATCAGGATGAAACAATCGGGCATAAATAATGTACATCCCGATACTCAGTATATTGCCCTCGCCGTCAATCCCGTTCCACTTTATCGTGCCTTCTGTACCCAGCAATAGATTGTTGGATATATATGATTTTGGAAACCCTTCGGCATCAAAAACTCTCAGAGTAGCCAGGTATCCTGGCTTGTCCGTTTTGTAATTTAGCAACAGGAAATCGTCTGTACCATCTCCATTGGGTGTAAATACCTTTTTGTCAGCAATTATTCCAAATTCAGAACTAACGTTGCCTTCCTTTATGTCGTTGGAATTTTTGTATCCCGGAGTGGCATATTTCACCTGGGATGATGCGGAGTGCCAATTGTTGCGATCATTGGAAGGGCCGGTTATTTTTATTTTTTCGAGACTGACACCTTTTGTATTGTCTATGAGCTCAAAATGAAATTTGTCACTGTAATCAAAGGAATCTATGGTAGTCGATTGATTCCCTACCATAGAACTTAAAGTGATATTTGCCCCATCCACATTGAGAGATGGCAAGGTGCCCGTGACGAAGGAGGCTGTGTCCGGAGTATTGTAAGTAGTCTTTAGGAAATCGGTATTTTTGGAGATAGCCACGTATTTTCCAGGAAGCAAAATCAATGGTGTTGAGATGACTTTGGTTTCATTTTTTTGTAGATTGCTGATCAGGATACTATCTAGTTTTATAAATTTTGTGGAGTTATTGTACAATTCTACAAAGTCTTCTCCGCCCGTATATGGATCAGTCAGTACTTCTGTGATCAATAAATCACCTTTGGATGGTTTTACTGCATAATTGAATGGGATGGTGTGCGTTTTTTGATTGTTACTTTTGTCTTTTATCCCGGAGATGGTCAGTCGATATTGGACGCCACTCAATATTTTGGCAGAAGAATAAACTAATTGAACTACATTGGGGGTAAGTCTTGAGTATATTACCTGACTTGGATTGCCCAATCCATTATCTATGGTGTATGCATTGATATTTCGAGCCGATGTTTCGTCAATGCTCTCAGAAAAAGATAAAGCAAGGACACTCTCACTCAACACTTCAGCTTTCAACACTACTGGAGCTGTTGTGTCTTTTTCTATGGTCTTGATGGCGATATCATCAAATAAAAACTTGTCAATACGAGTAGCAGTATATTTGCAATAGATCCCAAAAAACACAGAATCTTTCAATGCATAGGTCGGATCAGAAAATTCGAGATCGTCTTCGTACAGCGTATTGCCTTCATAATCAGTCATCATGACCCACAGGCCATTTTTGTATATATTGAACCTCACTCTTGCATCGGCAGGATCACCGCTGATGGCAGTCATTCTACCTGATCCCAATAGCTGAGGTACTCCTTTATTTAGTTTGTACACCTGAATGGCATCATTGGAGCCATTTTCGCCCAATCTTAGGTAATACCCATTGGCCTGTGATTCGATCACATTGTCTGTAAATAGATAAATTTTGGAAAAATTATCATTAGAAGGAGCAAATTGCATTTTGAAGTACAGGTCGGCTTTGATGCTATCTGGCGGAGTTTTGTACTTGGTAAAAATAGCTGATTCTCCCGCTGTCGGTGCATTGAGTTGGAGCTGTCCATCTTTGTTTATGATGAAGTGATTGATATTGCCTTGCCATAGGACTCGATTGATGTTTCCATCATTAAAATCAAGATTCAACTGCCCGAAAATGGAGGTATGAAAGCAAAGAAACAAGACGAAATGAAAATATCCTGACATCAATAAGCCTGTTTTATTGTATGATATCATATATTTGCGTCTCATTTTGGTATTTTTAATGTTTAGGATGTAATTTATACATTGTTAAGCTTTGTCTCAATGAAGCTTTTGTAAAAAAGCAAATATATAAATAAAGGCTCTAATTTGGGTCAATAATAAGATTTTTAATTGTCAAGTAAGTAAGTATGAAAGTTGCAGTAGTAGGTGCTACAGGATTGGTAGGCAGAGTGATGAATGAAGTATTGGAAGAGTTTGATTTTCCGATCTCTGAGTATATACCGGTAGCATCGAGCAGGTCTATTGGTAAAATGATAGAATACAGGGGACAAAGCTATCCCATAGTGAGTATGGAGGACGCTGTGGATATGGTGCCTGACATCGCCATATTTTCGGCAGGGGGCAGCACATCTCTGGAGTGGGCTCCGCGCTTTGCTGCCAACGGTACGGTGGTGATTGATAATTCCAGTGCCTGGCGCATGGATCCTACAAAAAAACTGGTCGTACCAGAGATCAATGCTCACACGATTACCAAAGATGATAAAATTTTGGCCAACCCCAATTGTTCTACCATCCAAATGGTGGTAGCATTGGCTCCGTTGCACCGCAAATATAAGATCAAGCGCTTGGTCATATCTACATATCAGTCATTTACAGGTACAGGGGCCAAAGCTGTGGCTCAATATGAATCTGAAAAAGCGGGCAATACGCCTGACAAAGAAGATATGGCATATCACTACCCAATATTTGAAAATGCCATCCCACAGTGTGATGTATTTTTGGACAATGGATATACCAAAGAAGAAATGAAGCTGGTCCATGAGACCAGAAAGATACTCGGCGATGATTCATTAAAGATAACATCTACGGCGGTAAGGATACCTGTGGATGGAGGTCACTCAGAGTCAGTCAATGTTGAATTTCACAATGACTTTGATATGGCTGAATTGGAGCAATTGCTGGACAGTACAGATGGAATTACAGTATTGAATGACCATGCCAATTTTAAATACCCTATGCCATTATTTGCAAAAAATAAAAATGAAGTTTTTGTAGGTAGATTGAGACGTGACGAATCCTTGGATCATGGACTCAATATGTGGATAGTAGCTGATAATCTCAGGAAGGGAGCGGCTACCAATGCTGTACAAATAGCACAGTATCTTGTAAATAACAAATTAGTTTAATACCTAAATATCTATAATGTGTTCCGTTATGTAATAGGAAATTCATTATAGATTTTTAGGTAATATATTGCCACTATACAGGCAATACTTAAATAACGCACAGTAGATTAACAAAGGAGATGACATCAATGAAATCTTCATGGATGATCTGTTTTTAGATCGCAATGACATAATATTACATCGCAGAATTATTGATTTTATTAATTACACCGTATCATGAGACGCAAAATTGTACTTTGGGGTTCCAATGAAAAAGAGGATAAAATGCTCGTTGCATTAGAACTTCTCGAAAAAGAAAACGTAGTAAATATCTTTACATTTCCTCAGCAAATAGCTACTGAAGAATTTTATAAAGATATGACCGACAAATGGAGAGATGACATAGAAGTTGAATTTCCGACAGGATTTACTAAAATAGAAAGAAAGCTTTCTGTATCAGACAGTCTGCTCCCAGATGATATCAGAGTAGAAAGGACAGATCTGATCAGTAGAGCTCAGGCCGAATGGCACTTTGTGGTATTATCATCCAAACTATATGGATTGTATAAATCCGAACTGGAGGAGCTAAAAGAAAAAGTAGAAACCATCAGCGAATACGATAATGTTATTTGGGAAGATCTAAAGAGTTTTTGGTCAAAAGTACAGGATCAGGTCAATGAGAAAAATTTATTTAGAGAGCATGGAGCTGCTCTGAGAGAAAAGACAAATCATCTTTTTGACAAACTCAAAGAATTCAGAAAAGTACTGGAAGAAGAGGTAGAAAAAAAATCTAAATCTTATTTAGCATCATTTACTGAAGAACTGAAAGAAATAGAATCAAAGATCGAAAATGGCTTGGGATTGAGCCCACTTTTTGAAGAGTTGAAGAATATTCAGACCAAATCAAAAGACATCAATTTTACCAAAGGTGATAAAAACATCATTTGGAAAAGAATAGACCATGCATTCAAAAAACTTAAAGAAAAAAGAAGTTCAGCGGGAAAGAGCGGAGGGCATCAACAGTTTGTCAATAATAATCTTGCCAGATTAGAAGGGCGATATAAGGGGTTGATGGGTGCCATACACAAAATGCAACACTCTATAGATTTTGATCGAAGAGACCTTGACTTCCAAGCCAAAAAAGTAGCAGATAGTGATGGTCAATTAGAGTCGCAGCTTAGACAAGCTAAGATCAGGATGATAGAAGAAAGGGTCAAATCCAAGCAAGAAAAACTGGATGACATGCACCTGACTAAAACTGAATTGGAAGGTAAGCTCGAAAAAGAAAAAATGCGAGCCGTCAAATTTGAGAAGAATGAAAAGCTGAAAGAGGCCAAAGAGGTCATCAAACTAAAGATAGCATCAGAAATCTCTGAAAATGCTAAAGAGATGGACAAGATCTCCGATAAGTTGGAAAAGGCTGCCAGTGAGATCTTACCAATTGGTAAAAAGCCGGCTTCATCCATGATAGATAACCTGACCGAATCTGCTGCCCAATTGGTAGAAGATGTCGTAGATACTGCCAAAGCAATAGCGGAAGTAGTCGAAGATAAAATGGAAGATGCCAAAGATATGTTGGAAGATTTGGCAGAAAATGCAGGTGAAAAACTGGAGGATACGATCGATAAGGCAGAAGATTTGGCAGAAGCTGCAGAAGATAAACTGGAAGCATTGATGGATAAAGCAGAAGGTAAGCTGGATGAAATCAAAGCTAAGTTGTCTGGTAATGAAGAGGAAGAATAGAAAGTAAAAAAAAATTAAATTGCGAAAACGTATTTTTAATACATTCAATATCAAACGATTAAAAATTAAAATTTTTGCAATTTAATTTACTTTAAGAATACATTGCGAAATGAACAGAATTTCTTTTGAAAAGTTACCTTAGCCTTATAAAATTTAGCCATACCATCTTTGCATTGCCCTTTGCTTTGATCGGTTTTACGCTGGGATTTGTGCAGCAAAGACCAGAAAACTATGCAATCTTACTCTTGTGTGTTGTATTGTGTATGGTTTTTGGAAGAAGTGCAGCAATGGCATTCAATAGGTGGCTGGATCGCGATATTGACGCCACCAACCCCCGGACGATACAGCGGGAGCTCCCAGCAGGGATCATCACAGCGAAGTCTGCCCTATGGTTTGTGATCACCAACTGTCTTTTATTTGTTTTGACCACCTATTTTATCAATCCCTTATGTTTTGCACTAAGTCCTATAGCATTGATTGTCATATTAGGTTACTCTTACACTAAGCGATTTACCCTTTTATGTCACTTAGTACTCGGTATAGGTTTGGCATTGGCTCCGGTGGGTGCCTATTTGGCCATAGTGGGCAGATTTGATATTGTACCCGTCTTGATAGGTTTGGGAGTGATGTTTTGGGTAGCTGGATTTGACATCATCTATGCGCTTCAAGACCAGGAATTTGATAAATCAAAAGGTCTAAATTCTATCCCTGTTTTGTTTGGTACAGCAAAGTCTATGAGAATTTCAGAGCTGTTTCATGTGTTCACAGCGATTTTGATGACTTGGGCTCTTTATTTGATTTACTTGAATACTGGGATGTTAAGCAATATTGGTATATTGGGCATGATAGTATTTTTGTGCCTGCTTATTTATCAGCATATCATCATTAGTGTAGATGATTTGTCCAGAGTCAATGTATCATTTTTTACTACCAATGGATTGGCCAGTGTCGTATTTGGTACATTACTGATTTTTGATCTGCTATTTTAGTGTAGATATCACTGCTATCATTGATTTCATAGCTCTGGCTCGATGGCTGATCGTACTCTTTACACTGGAAGGAAGCTGAGCAAAAGTTTCTGAATACCCGTCAGGGATAAATACTGGGTCATATCCAAAACCCGAATCACCCGCTTTTTCAATGGCGATACAACCTTTGACAATGCCTTCAAAATACCTGACTTCGGTTTGTGAGACATAAGCGATGACGGTTCTAAATTGCGCATTTCGGTTTTTATAATCCTTCATTTCGGTGAGGAGTTTGTTGATATTTTTATCAGGATCTCTATCAATACTGGCGTAGATAGCAGTATCCACTCCCGGAGCACCGTTCAGCACATCGACTTCCAGTCCTGTGTCTTCTGAGAGTACTGGCATATTGGTTTTTTCAAATAAGTAGGTAGCTTTAAGTAAAGCATTTTCATGAAGAGTCATTCCTGTTTCAGGTATTTCTTCAAATATTCCTAGCTCTTTAAGCCCAATGATTTCATACGTGGGTAAAATTACTCTCATCTCTTTGAGTTTATTTTCATTGGCAGTAGCAAATATCAATGTGTTCATTTTTGGGGTGACTCTATGTGTTTAAAAACATGTTTTGAAGATTTTTCCACAAGTGGTTCTTCTTTTGATGATCGGGGATGACGATTTCGAAATGTTCACAAAACAATACCCTTGAATGTTCGAAATTCAATATTTTTCCTACTTCATATTCAACATGAATGCCCAACTGCGGGGGTTCAATCCCAAATACGATCAGGTCATGATATGATATGGCTGATGCGCCTAGCGAAATAGTTGATTTTGAATCCAGAAAGAGCAAATGCACGTCTTCATCAAGATCATATTTGATAGCAGACATCATTTTTGATAATATTGCCAAATTGGGTTCGTTTTGACTCTTTTGATCAAGAATGATTAAGAGTTTTTTCAAGCCTTTGCCTTGCATTTTTTTCCATATATCGACGGTATCAGGAATGGAGAATACCACATCTTTATCTTCGTTCATCCGAATTATATTTCTAAATTATGAAAATGGTAGAATTATGTTTGAGTAATCTAAAAAAGATGCTAATAAAACAAAATTTAATGAAATATGTTATACTTTTGTCATTACAATAAATTGGAGATCTGTGATCAAATCTGATTTGAATCCAGTGAATTACTGATCTTAGTGAATATGACCAATCAAAATTACCAAATTATTTCATTTTTTAACCATCCATTTGATGAATTACGATATAAAAATCACAAAAACCCAAGAATCATCCATTACTAAAGTTGACTTCAATCATCTTCCTTTTGGTAAGATATTTTCAGATCATATGTTTATGGCGGACTATGCCGATGGTCAATGGATCAATTGTGAGATCAAACCAATAGCACCAATACCTACACATCCAGGTAATGTAGCCTGGCATTATGGTCAAGCCATATTTGAAGGGATGAAAGCCAGTAGAGACAAAGATGGAAATCCACTTTTGTTCAGACCAGAGATGCATGCTATCCGGCTCAATAATTCTGCAAGACGTATGTGCATGCCAGAAGTGCCGGAAGAACTTTTTTTGAAAGCCATACATGCTTTAGTGAACGTAGAGAAGGAATGGATACCTAGTCAGTCAGGGTCCGCATTGTATATACGTCCATTTATGATATCTACGGATCATACCATCGGAGTCAAACCTTCTGATACGTACAAATTTATGATATTTGTCATGCCAGTAGGCCCTTACTACAGCGAACCAGTCAAATTGCTCGCTCAGGATGTGTATGTGCGTGCAGTAGTCGGAGGGGTGGGAGAAGCCAAAGCAGCTGGAAATTATGCGGCTTCATTGTTACCTGCTGCTATGGCAAAAAAAGAAGGGTACGACCAGGTAGTATGGTTAGATGGGATACATAAGAAGTACATTCAGGAAGTAGGTACGATGAATATATTTTTTGTGATTGGAGATGAAGTGATCACCCCAAATCTGGATGGTGCCATACTGGCAGGAATCACTAGAGATACCATCATCACATTGCTTAGAGATAAAGGGTACAAAGTAGTAGAGCGGCCAATCACCATTCATGAAGTCATTGATGCGCACAAAAGTGGGCAGCTCGTAGAAGTCTTTGGCGCAGGTACAGCTGCAGTCGTCGCACCCGTATCAGAAATTAAATTCAAGGAAGATATTGTCCATCTTGATCTTAGTAAAAGGGATATCAGCACATGGGTATATCAAACCATCAGTGGCCTGCGAGATGGGTCTGTCGAAGACCGACATGGTTGGATCATTCCAGCCTAAATGTACCACTAAAGGCAAAAATAAAATAGCCCGAAAATGTTTTAATCATTTTCGGGCTATTTTATTTTGAGTCCTTAAAACCTGAACTATACATTCAGAACACCAGACCCCGAGTCAAAGAAATATGGAAAAAAGTGTGATGATTCGCAAAATTATATTGCGG
>JBATLS010000674.1:0-32344 GCA_049289435.1 Saprospiraceae bacterium
TCTGAAGACTCTATGCTGAGTTCATCATAATTCAAAAAATCGTGGTGGCTTTTGTAACTATCACCTACCAATTGTTTAGTGGTTTCAGATACTAGATTTGCCAGAGAAGTAAACTCATGTGATGAAAGAGACCGTTCAAGTTTTTGGATACGTTCAGCTCCTGGAGTAGCAAAGTAAGCAGCTACGGTTTTCAGATCTTTTAAAATAGTTTCTGTTTGGTGTATGTAAAGTGCTTCATTTGCAGTCCCTTTGTCTGATCTTGCCAATTCAGCAGTTGCAATCTTTAGCTTGTTCCAGTAGTCCACTCTTAGTTGACCGATATTGTAATATGAAGCTGTTTTTATATTTGGTTTAACCACAATTTAGTTTTTAGAGTATAATGCAAGTTTGTTTCCCTGCGAATCAAAAAATATAGCAAAGAAACCCATCTCTTCACTTATGAGAGTTTTTGGCATGATGATCCGCCCACCGGCCACTTCTACTTTACTCAATACAGTATTTAAATCTTCACCAGCATTGAGATAAATCAAAGGACCACAATCACTGGGTACATATCCCTGACCTGCTACTACCGCTCCACCAATACCCGTCGTGACTGGAAAAAATGCCATAGCATTGATATCCGTGATATTCTGCTGCATGGTGATACTAAATATGTGGTTGTAAAAATTGACTGCCTGCTCAAAGTCTATAGCTGGTATCTCAAACCAACTGACATAATCTTTGATTGTTTCTGATTTATTCTTTTTTCCTCGAGGTACACCTCCCATATTTGTTATTTTTATCGCTTTTATTATTTGTGAAATAATTGATAATCATTAAATCCCCTTTCCCTAAATTCATTTTAATGGGAAGATGTATGAACGATTTCACTTTCTTTAAATTTTAATTCGGATAATTTGTCCAATCTTGTAGGTTTGATCAATGGGCCCAAAGAATCCAAGTAAGATGTAGATGCATTGGGCTGATAAATATCAAACTGATCCGTTTTTAAATGTTGTCTGAAACTCTTGAGCGGTTGTCCAAGGCGAAGGATGCCCATCTCCCGACTTCTTTTGACTCTTTCGATGTTTAATTCGAGTGGGATGATCTCTTCTGTACCCTCAGATTGATGTAAGACACGACCGTCAGGACCACACACGATAGACTTCCCGCTACCTCCTGTGTCAAGACCATTGACGTCAAAGAAATAACATTGATTGATCGATGCCATGGCTCTCACTATAGACAACTCAATGTCTCTATCTATCGTACCTGACATAGTAGGATGCATGATGACCTCGGCACCCATAGCTACCAATGTTCTGATGGTCTCTGGAAACCACATATCATAACATATCGATACGCCAAATTTAGCTACTCCCGGCACATCAAAAGTACAATATTCATTGCCTGGTGTGACACCTACTTCATACGGATAGAAAGGAAACATCTTTCGATATCTGGTAACTATCTCCCCTTTGGGATTGATTACTGTGGCTGTGTTGTAAATTTTGCCTTCACTTTTTTCGAATATTGATCCTGGTAGCAACCAAATGCCGTATTTTTTGGCCATTGCCTGCATTTCGGCTTCAAAATCATTTGGGATAGGTTGGGCAGTATGCGTCAATGGCCCGTAAGCACACAGCTCACTAAACATGATCATCTCGATCCATGGATATAGATTCATGGTGATATCTATTTTCAGCTTCATCATTTCCACATTGGGTACGACTGCTGATACTTTCATTTGTATGCCTGCTATTGCAAATGGTCTCATATTATATATTTTTTAATTTTTTAATTTCGTTTTCTAAAATGGTCAATCCTCTATCTAATTCCGCATTAGTGATGACTAATGGAGATAGTATTCTGATGATATTTTTGTAGGTTCCGGCATTCAAAATGATCAAACCGTTTTCAAAACAGCCTTTTACTATTGTAGCACAAGAATCAGGATCTGGATTTGTTGGATCATTGTTTTTCACAAATTCAATGGCTATCATGGCGCCAACCCCTCTGACGTCTCCGATTTCGGGACAGATCTTTTGTAGATTTTTTAATCGGTCTCGAATGATGGCTCCAACATCTTTGGCTCTTTGATTTAGGTTGATCTCCTTCATATACTTGATGGTGGCCAGTGATGCTATACAGCATATCGGACTTCCTATGTAAGTGCCACCTATAGATCCAGGTGCTGCTGCATCCATGATTTCAGCTCGCCCGACTACTGCTGCAATAGGAAGTCCTGAGCCCATAGATTTGGCATACACACTGATATCTGGTTGTACACCGTAATGCTGCCAACTTGCCCAATGTCCAGTCCGACAAAAACCACTCTGTACTTCGTCCATGATAAGCATAACCCCATGTTCGTCACAAAATGCTCTCAAACCCTCCAAATACTTTTGCGGGATAGGATTGAATCCGCCTTCACCTTGAATAGGTTCTAATATAATGGCAGCTACTGTATCGATATCTACCAAGTTTAATGCACTTTCGTGCAATCGCTTTAGTTCATCTGCGACAAATTCATCTTCATTCCGATTGCCTCTATAACGGTAGAAATTTGGGAAAGGCAGTCTATATACCTCTGGGGCAAAAGGCCCACTATAATGTTTATAGCCAATTTTACTGGTCAAGGTCATGGCCATCAATGTACGTCCGTGATAAGCTTCAGTGTAACATATGATAGCAGGTCTTTTGGTAGCTTGCCTGGCTATCTTTATTGCATTTTCTACCGCTTCAGCACCTGTGCTGATCAGCATGACTTTCGTTTTATCTCCATGAGGAAGTATGTCAGCCATCACTTCACATAGTTCAATGTAGGGCTCATAGGTCACCACATTAAAACTGGTATGTAAGTATTTACCCGCTTGCTCTCTGATGGCTGCTACCACGGGTTCGGGACAATGGCCTGCATTTGTCACTCCAATACCGCCTACAAAATCTATCAGTTCACGTCCATCAGCATCAATGATGATAGCTCCTTTGGCACTTGAAACAGTTGCAGTATTAAACACGCCCACCCCATTGGGTACAATCTCCTTCCTTCTATCAAGGAGTTCCTGAGACTTGGTCAAATTTTTTGTCAATTTATTTGTTTTTTTAATGTATAAAAATAAATGAGATAGCTACCGATAATATATCGATTCAATGGTAAAAGCAAATATCCTAATAGTAAAAAGTAGGTGCACCAATAGCTAGATTTAGAGTATGTTTAAATTTTCATGTTTGAGCGAAAGCGAGCAAATGGAATTTTAAACATACTCTTAACTAAGCCAGACCTAGGACATTATATTATTGTCAGTTTTTATTTGTATAAAAGAGTAGAAATTGAAATCCCAAAAAGAATTAACTACCTCCAAAACTGGGTCATTAAGCACAAATATACCACTTTTAATAGACTTATAAAGCTACTTAGGTAGCATTTGTCTATTTTTGGTGCATTAGCTATGGGTTAGATGGCTTTTATGAATACACAGATTTTTTCCGGTTGGAAGATCTCAGCGATTATATTTATCTCTGGCTATAGATAGCAGTAGCTCTAAATTATCAATGTTTATATTTTTTCTACCGACCGATATGGCACCACACTGTTTTAGTTCCTGTATATGTCGATTTACTACCGCTCTGGTCGTGCCAATCAAACCTGCGATTTCCTCATTCGAAAGGTTATTTATTAATTCCAACTTGCGGGTTTCACCATTGATGTTACTGAGTAAAAGGCTTGCTAATCGCACCAGAGTGCTATGCAAAGTGACATCTGTAGCCACATCCATCAGTCGTTGCATCCGCTCTCCCAAATACAAAAATATAGCTCCGTGAATTATGGGGTACTCCAAGATCCATTGACGCATCTGATCCATGGATATTTTGAGTATTTCAAGGTGATCCAATGCTTCCCAATACACATCGTTTGATTTCATATCCAAAAGAGACAATACATCAAACACATCTCCTGACGACAATATAAACACGGTATGTGCCCTGCCTGACTCAGGATGGGACTTAAACACTTTTAGCCTTCCAGATACTATAAAATAAAAAGTAGATAATACTTCAGTACTATTCTTTAAACTCTTTATTTTCCATTGTTCTGCCTTACAAAAAGTCAATAGGGTTTTTAAGGACTCTTCTGTAGAATCCTTGAAAAAAGGTGAAGTTTGTAAAGCTCTAAGACATCTAAGATAAAATATATCGCTTTTATCCATGCAGAGACAAAATTTATGATGGCAAGGTACACAATTTGTATGCGAAGCAGCGTATAATCAAAATTTATATATGGACAAAATTACCAGCAGTTTTGCCATAAACTACCATCAAATACCCGCAATTTTTTTAAAATGCTATCGTAATATATGTCTCCCTCAGATGGATTGTCTGGGGGTTGATTTCGAGGTTCCAGTCGCATGACATCCTTTATATGCAGATTACGTAGAGGAGTTTCTACATTTATACCTACATTCCCAAGTGTCGTATTTGGTATAAAAGGAGTTACTGTTATGGCTAATGAAGATGCATTGCCTACTCCATAATCATTATCGCCTCTGACAGTAATGTTGCCTGAAAGTGCCGAATTTTCATAATTAATTGTAATACTACTCGTATTGCTGGTCCCTGTTGCCCCATTTGGCAATGTCCATACATATGTATTTACATTTGCAATAGGCGCAGTAGTATAGGTCACATTGTTTTGACCTTGCACTACAGATGTCAATCCTGAGATGGCACCTGGGCATCCCGGCACATGATTTTTGATCGCCCGATAGATCAGAAATGGAATAGAAGTCATGCCATCCGGAAAAGAGTTGGACATACCACAAATCACTGCTCCCATACATGTATCGTATATCATTTTGCTCTTATATCCCCACGTATCACCCCCATGTCCCCAATAGGTCAATCCCTGAGTGGTTTCTCTCGCCAGACCCAAGCTATATTGCTGGACAGGAGACATCGTTGGACCAAAATTCATCAACTCTGTCATAGAAGTAGCATTTAGTAGCTGCCCACTAAATAAGGCATGATACCACTGTGCCATCTCTGACGAATTGGAAAAAAGAGCACCAGCAGCACCACCTGCAGAATTTAATCCAACTCTACTCACATTATGATAATCATATACGACAATTCCTGAGCCTCCATTCCACCAGCGATGTGCTAAAGTACCCACTACTGGTTCTTCATAATCATAAAATGTACTATCTAAACTTAATGGGGTTAAGATGCTGTCACGTATCAACTTTGAAATGGGATATCCCGTGGCACTTTTAGCAACCATAGCTGCCAAAATATAATTTACATTTGAATAGCCCCAACTTGCACCTTTCGGGAATAAACGTGGACCCAACCATCCTATCACTTCGACCGGGGCAAAGACTCTGGAAGGATTTGCAATGATGGTATCCATCCATGGTGATACAAATATAGGATCAGAAATACCGCTCCTGTGACTCAAGAGTTGTCTGATGGTAATATCAGGATCAACATTCGTATAATTGGGCAACCATTTGTGCAGGGAATCATTTAGGCTAATAATATTATCCTCTGCCAGTTTTAACATCATAGTTGCAACAAATAATTTGGTATTGCTTGCCACGCCAAATGACATATCTTGTGTGATGGGCTGTCCAGTAAATGATACACCCGCTTTGCCTTGCCAAATACCCTGACCTGGCAAATATACACTTGCCGTCATTCCTTTGATATTATTGATCGCGGTAAAATACGTCTGTAATGTATCCTGAAGCATCATAGCCAAATTGTTGTTGAAAGGTTGCGCTTGAGTATCAGTGACTTTCCAAACATACAATGTTATAAAAACAATCACAAAAAGTTGATTCTTTTTCACTATTATGATATTTTGAATAAAGGCTTTAATTAACACATTGCCGTATTAATGTATGGCGGTTGGACCAAAAAACTGCTTACACAAAAATAACTATGTAAAAGTACATTTAATACTCATTATTTTTGACTTTATCCATCCGAAGTGTCTTTTTAACTTATCGACGTGTAGTAAATGAATGATAAATTGTCCTAACTGAGTCAAATTAGCTGTGGAAGCTTATTTGTATGTTTCGATAAATTTAACAACTTTTTCTTGATATAGGTCGATACCATTTGATATACCTAAATTATGATCAGAATGGGCAAATATGAAAATTTCCTTTTTAGTATTGAGACTATTATAAAAATCTACCCCTACTGCTGGAGGTACCACAAAGTCATATTTTCCGTAGTATAATGCTACTGGAATATTCACTTTTGATAGCCTTGGAGACAGGTCAAGCGTGAGTAGTTGAGGCCACATGACATTACTCGTCACTAGATTATTTACAACAAAACTGAAACCTAAACTATTCGGCTTCCCTCCGCTCAGTGTGATGGATTTGATACTATCTATCTCCTCCAGATATTGTTGAGCCTGATAGCCATATTTTTGAAGCGTGTTTAACCCCTCTATTTTGGTTAAATCAACTTTCGAAATGTCTCCTATTATATTTTGCCACTCATTGACTCTATTTCCGAGGCTTATTTGTTGATTTCCATAGTATTCCAATATGTTTTTTTTGCTTTGCATCCACAGGGGAAAGTTGTGTACACCTACTGTGGCAATCACCCCTTTTAAGTTTTGTTGAAAGTCATCGGTAGTCATATATGCAGTTGCCAATGTACTCCCCCAGCTATCGCCCAAAAGGAAAATACTCAAGTTTGACCCATATCTGAATTTCAAAACACTTATTAGCTTGTCTACATCTTTCACATAACTTTCGACTGTCAAGCTGCCTGAATTGCAATTGCCCTGAGAAGCTCCGGCACAGCGTTGGTCCCAATATACCAGACCATACTTTTCTTCCAATACTGAAAATACATTTAGCTCATTATAACCTATGGAGCTCCCTCCAGGTCCTCCATGCAAAAAGATGACAAATGTCTTTGATGCAGTATTTCCCTCTACCCAAACTGGCATTTCTGCCTCATCGTTTTTTAGAAAAAAATGGTCGAAAGCATTTTCAGATATCGTAATTTCTACCTTTTGACAGCCTAATAACAAAAAGATGCTCCACATCGCTAAGTAAAAAACAGATCTCATCTTGTTGAATTATTTAGATTTATAAATAACTTTTGAGTTTTGCCATAGAGCATGCAATCTATACGAGAAATTCAATTCTATGGCAAATTGAGGTAGCACAGTTTTATTATACGGAAACCTAAAAAAAAGAGTTGGTCTTAATGAGAAGGCAAAAGGAATATTCTGATGCTTTGACGAATGATCATATCCAATTCCAAAACTTACAGAAGGCATGACATAATTACTACCTGCATTTTGGACTAAAACTACGTTACCTGTTTCATCCACTTCATAAGTTTCACCTTTTAAATACGTACGTAGGTATCCCAAACCAATAAATGTTTCGGTCTTAAATCCCGATCGCCTCGTCTTCCTATACCCAAATTCTCCATTCAAAAACAAAGAATGATTATGTTCCTTGGTCGAAAAATAGCCCAAATTCAGTGTGTTTAAAAATTGTTGTTGAAAAATTTTTATGGTTCCATTTTTTTTTATTTTAGACTTATTCATAGTCAGAATGGGTCTTTCTAATCCTATTTTGACACCTGGGTCCACCAAAAAATTAGTAAAATATGAAATGGTAAAAGGTATATGAATCTGATTATTAGCTATGCTATCAGTACGGTAAGATTGAGCTTTTATCGCTGTTGAGAAGCATAGCAAGGAAGTCAGTAATAAAGAGGTCTTTAATACTTGCATTTGTACATTTATTGATTTACTTGGTTAGATAGTACTTATATTTAACTTGTATCTATTACAAAGTTATTTCTATTATTCAAGTATTTTGGTATAGTGATTGACTTTAACGCAAGTTTATGAATTCCATAAATAATGGTATTTTAGATGGTAGATTTCCTTCTATTATAAAATTCAGAACACGATGGTTTAGTCAAATTAAATGGTCAGATATTGCACAAGTTTAGCAAATTCTACGAGAGGAAAAAGTCTATTTCTTTTGGTAGATGTTTTGCTATCACGATACCCATCGACAGACACTTTTTAACCACAGCATAAAGCTAATGGCACTTGAAAAAATGTATATACTTTAGAGTTTTAGATCGAGACTACAGCGATTGGACGTTGATCTGCAATTATATCTTGAGATTACTCAACTATTTCAGATTCCTGATCGTATTGTTTTCTGTTTCGGTACCAAATGTAACCGAGTGTTCCCACCAATATATAAGGCATCACAAACATATATAATATCCCGGTATTCAAACCTTTACCTGCTGTACCGCCATCCCTTAGATTGGACTCAGCAGATATTTTACACATTGGACATTGAGCATCTAAATCTCTTTGTCCTACTATGGCAACAAGTACAAAAACCAACACGGTAAAAAAAATCCACTTTTTCATAAATAACATGGTTTTAAAAGTAAATAACACAATGGTCCCGTAATAGCTACATACAACCAGATCGGGAAAACCCATCTTGCCAGCTGCTTGTGCTTCTGAACCTGATAAGTGAAGCCTCTCGAGAATGTAATCAATATAAATGGCAAGGAAACTCCAGCAAATATGATGTGGGACGCCAATAAAATATAATAGACTGATCTGATCCAACCCTCTTGGCAAAATGTAGTCTCCACAGTAGTGAAATGATACAGGATATAACACAATAAAAATAATCCCGAAAAAGTCATCGCACCAAAAATAGCCTTTCTGTGATTCAGTATATCTTTTTGTTTTACAAAATATAAAGCAGCCATCAAACAGCAAGCGACCAAAGTATTTAATACGGCATTGACCGGAGGTAAAAAACTAAAATCCAACCCCAAATCGATCTTAACCCTACGCATGACACCTACCAAAGTAAGTACCACAATAGAAATTATGATGCTTACAAGTGTAAGTTTTTTTGCAAGGATATCATCTGCTTTTGGATATTGCATCGATGTCTTTTTAGTGTTTCATTTTTATATCAGACTCTTTTGGTCTGGGCAGCACTATCGCTATGTGTTCCACCAATTTCTTTACAGCCGTCTCATCTGATTTGTAAGTATTTCTTATCATCCTGGACTCATCTACTAGTACAAAGGTATCATCTGGATATTTGGATTTGAAGTATTTTAGCAAATCTTCAGGTAGCAATACGACGTCAGATTGAGCAATGGGATACAGTATTTGGAAACCAATAGAACTTTTGTATTGCTCCAGCAAAGCTTCTTTGATCTTATAGATATCATCACTTACATCAAGCACTACCAGAGAAGTTTTATTTTGGAACAACCTAAACGTGTCAATACTATTGGACAGACTGTCCTTGATTTCCAATTCTCTCAAGGCATTTTTGCGGTAATCAAGTCCTTTTTGCAAGTAATACCAAGAACCAAAGGGCACAATTACCAAAAACAGCCCCAACACTACCCACGAAACCAACTTGCCCATGTCTATCAGATTTGATTTAACAAAAAGGAAACATAATTGCTAAAAATTAGGATTTTAATCGATTGATTTTAAACATATTAAAACTAATTTTTTTACAATTTCATTCCTTTTGCCTATTTATAACAGAAGCTATTTGGATTTGTTTTTTTAATGGCTAAGTAAAAACAACTGAGGCTTATTTTAAAGAGGAAACTTCCGTTTTAACAGGGTTTACCGCTTCGCTCCTCGAATCATTCCAATATTTACCTTCTGCAAGGAATGCTATGACGGCCCATACTAGGAGTAAAGTCGGTAGCAACACTGTTTTGACCAAACCAGGCACTTCATATTTCATATGCATAAATTCATACACTATAAGATACGCCTTGACGATACTTAGTACGATCATCAAACTTCCGACCAGCCAATGAGGCAAAAACACACCTGAGATGAGGTATCCTTTGCCGAGAAGTGCCATGAGTACTTCAAAAATAGTGATTCCACCTAAAATCAATATGGTTTTGGTAGCTATTGTCTTTGATTGGTCATATGTCAAATGGCTCATAAGTCAGATTTATTTTATTAATTGAAAGTACAGTTGGATTGTTAAAAATTAATTGATTAAAGTAGATAAAAGCTTAAGAATACAAAAACCCAAACAAGGTCAACAAAGTGCCAGTAAAGTCCGATTTTTTCGACCATTTCATAGCCGTTTTTGCGCCGGGTATAAATGCCCGTAGCAGAATTTAGACAAATAATCAACAAAAATGCCACTCCAGATAATACGTGAAAACCATGAAATCCTGTGATAAAGAAAAATAATGCTCCGAAAGCCTTCGGGCCAAAAGATTGTTGCTTGACCACACCAGCATCTGGTCCTTCGCTCACTTTATATTTTAGGGGAGCCCATTCTCCATCATGCTTATGGATCAAATAAGACTCTCCTGCATTGAATGTGTCTCCTTCTTTGATATCTTTGCCATCACCCATCATATAGACTCCATTTTCCGTGTGCGTACCAAATGGATTGACTGTAATAGTCATATGCTCTTCGCCCATCAGAGTGGTCCATTCCCAAGCCTGGCAGCCCAAAAATGCCAGTCCTCCTACGATGGTCCACAACATCCAGACTACGACTCCACGTTTGTTTTCTCTATGTCCTTCCTGCACCGCTCTTACCATCGTAAATGAGCTCGCCAAAAGGATAAATGTCATCACTGTCACAAACAATAATGGCTTATGATGAAACCCACCCGGGAAGGTACTGAAGACAAAATCCGGAACAGGCCATGTAGGTACACTGGCTCTCAATGCACCGTAAGCTATCAAAAAGCCAGAAAATGTAAATGCATCTGACAACAGGAAATACCACATCATCAATTTACCATAAGACGTCTTAAACGGGGCACTGCCACCTTTCCAGGATGCTTCTCCTTCAGTGTGTGCGTGATCGTGATCGTGAGCTATTGTAACTGAATCCATTATATATTGTGTATTTATTTGCTGATTAATAAGAATATAAAAAGATAAACCCATAGAAAATCTACAAAATGCCAGTAGTTGACTACGAGGTCAAACCTGTTTTTGCGAACTTCGGAGATCTTATATTTTAGTGTAAATGCATGTAGCAAAGCCACGATAATGGCCGCAATACCACCTAAAACATGCAATGCGTGTATCCCTGACAAAAGATAGAAAAATGATCCTGAGACATTACCCTTCAGATCAACACCCATCTCATACAACTGATTCCATCCGACATACTGCAATACCACAAAGGTCATGCCTAATGCGAAAGTCAACAATAAGTATTGTTTGTACAGGTTTTCCCTCCCGGTCACATAAGATTTGAATGACATATGGAGAGATATACTGGAACATAAAATGACTACCGTACTAAAATAAAAAGCAGCTGGAAATGAAAATTCAAGCCAGTTGCCAGCAGATTGTTTTACTATGTATGCGCTGGTGAATGCGCCAAACATCATGGTGATGCTTGCCATAGCTGCCCACAATGCAAATTTGTGTGGGTGTATTTTATTTCTTTTATTTTCTAATATCTTGTCCATCTAATATTTTTTATAATAACCAGTATGCTAATAAAACAAATGGCAAGTAGAAAAATGAATAAAACATTAGTTTCATGGCTGCTGCCCTGTCAAACTTTTTATGAAAATGAAAACTTAGTCCCATGTAACCAAAAGTTAAGAGAAGCACTATTGCTGTACTCCACAATGAAACATCTAATCTTATGGCCATAAAAGCGATTAATGGAAGTATCAAAAAAGCATAAAACAAAGAAGACATCCCCAAATTTCTGTCAATTTTCCCCAATCTTTCAGGCAATAATTTAAACCCAGCTTTCTGATAATCTTCATATCCCAAAAATCCAATAGACCAAAAGTGAGGAAATTGCCATAAAAATTGAATGATAAACAGACAGACTGCCATCAATGAAAGACGTCCATCAAATGCTGTAGCACCTATCAACACCGGTAATGCTCCAGGTATTGCTCCCACAGCTACAGCTATCGTACTATATCTTTTTAATGGCGTATAAACAAAGGCGTACAAAATCAATGAAAGCATACCAATCAACGCTGTCAAAGGATTGAAGGTAGCCAAAATACTGATTCCTATCAAGCACATAATGCCACCAAACAATACGCCATCCGATGTCTTCAACCTACCTGTGGCTATAGGACGATTGGCAGTTCGTGTCATCATGATGTCAAAATCCTTTTCCAGTACCTGATTGAATGTATTGGCAGCACCTGTGACCAATAATCCTCCTGCTATCAAACGAAATACATCAAACAAACTGATGAATGCACCAGCAGCTATCACATATCCCAGGACAGATGACATGACCACTACCAGACTAAGTTTTAGTTTTACCAACATCACATAGTCCAGCAAGACTGCACCGAAACTCCCTCTTTCAGTATATGTCGAAACGTATGTTTTATTATTATTATTCAAAATTACTAATTCATATGTTATGATTAATGATCACCTACTTCACCATCACGAAGTGGTATATGTTGTTGTACAAACTCGCGCTCATCCTTATTGTAATCATACGCCCATCTGTGTACTACTGGCAGATTACCAGGCCAGTTGCCATGTATAGGCTCGATAGGTGTGGTCCACTCCAATGTGGTGGCATCCCAAGGGTTTTTAGTCTTCATCTTCTTACCGTACCAGATACTATAGAAAAAATTGATGACAAAAACCAATTGTATAAAGAAAGCTATGATGGCAAATATGGTGATAAACTTATTCATATCCGTAAAGTGCCTAAATGCATCGAAGGTATCAAATGAGTAATACCTCCTTGGCACTCCAGCCATGCCTATATAGTGCATTGGCCAGAAGATCGCATAAGAACAAATAATGGTTCCCCAGAAATGAATCTTGCCAAGCGTCTCATTCATAAATCTGCCATACATCTTTGGATACCAATGGTAAACGCCAGCAAACATCCCAAAGAAAGCCGCAACTCCCATGACAATGTGAAAGTGAGCTACTACAAAATAAGTATCGTGCATCTGTATATCAATAGCGGAGTTTCCAAGGAAAATACCGGTAAGTCCACCTGATATAAACATAGAAACAAATCCTATGGCAAATAACATAGGTGTATTGAGTCGTAGATTACCACCATATAAAGTAGTGATCCAGTTGAACACCTTAACAGCAGAAGGCACTGCTATAATTAGTGTGAATATGACGAAAAAATTGGATATAAATGGATTAACCCCGGACATAAACATATGGTGTGCCCATACTAAAAACGAAAGGAAGCCGATTGCCATGATAGAATAGACCATCGCTCTGTATCCAAAGATAGGCTTGCGTGCATGAACAGAAAGTACTTCTGACACGATTCCCATCGCAGGTAAAATAATGATGTACACTTCAGGGTGCCCTAAGAACCAGAATAAATGCTGGTACAATATTGGGCTACCACCTACTCTATCCAATGCCTGGCCAGCAATAAATATATCACTTAAGAAGAAACTTGTTCCTAAACTTCTATCAAATATCAGCATAAAGAAACCTGATGCTAATACAGGGAAAGATAATAGTCCAAGGATAGCTGTAACTAAGAAGGCCCAAATAGGTAGAGGCATTCTCCATAAACTCATTCCTTTTGTTCTAAGGTTCAAAATAGTAGTGATATAATTGATACCACCTAGCAAAACTGAAACTACAAATAGTGTTAAACTCACCAACCAAAGTGTCATACCAGTACCAGAACCTGAGGATGCCTGTGGCAATGCGCTCAATGGAGGGTAAGCTACCCACCCACCCGCAAAAGGTCCTGTGCTTAAAAATAAAGAGTAAAACATAACTATACCTGCGAGAAAGAAAAACCAATAGGACAGCATATTCATAAATGGTGATGCCATATCACGCGAACCTATCTGAAAAGGTATCAAAAGGTTACTAAATGTACCACTCAGTCCTGCGGTTAATACAAAAAACACTATGATGGTACCATGCATAGTCACTAATGCGTAGTAAAACTCCGGTGCAAGTTTACCTATTCCAGTGCTTGGGTCTACCACAATCCACTTACCTAGAAACGGTTTGATCCATGTCAAACTTTCTTCAGGGAATCCCAATTGCATCCTGAATACAACAGACATTGCAGCACCAATAATGGCCCATATCATACCAGTAATCAGAAACTGGCGGGCAATAATCTTATGATCCATCGAAAAAATATAATGGAAAATAAAATTTGTTTGGTATTTATCACCATGATGATGGTCATGAAAATGATCATTGTAACCACTTTCTCTGATCAGAACATCCTCTTCATGAACGGTAATGTTTGCCATTTAATTCTTTTTTTAAAAATTTATTTAGAAATAATTCTAAGTTCGGTTCTTCTGTTTTTTTGTCTTCCAAGTGGAGTATCATTGGTGTCCAGTGGCTGATCCTGACCATAGCCTTTTGCTAATAAACGGTCTGCTGCCACTCCTTTTGCTACTAGATATTCCTTTACTTTGTTAGCTCGTTCGTTTGATAGGTTTAGATTGGAGTCTGCATCACCTACATTGTCGGTATGACCAGCCAACTCCACTCTCAGCTTAGGAAATCTGCCCATCAGTGTAACAAGGTTATCCAATTCATGTTTAGACATATCACTATTTAATCCTGATGCCCCGGTCACATAAAAGACGTGCTCCAAATTGATCACATTGCTCATGGTCCCTGTGGTATCATCGACAAACCTGGCCACTGCCGACCTTAATTCAAATCCTCTCGCTTTGATCTCATAGTCAAACAATTTTTTGCCTGCCCATGGATCGCTATCAGTATTCCTTATATTGGTAGCATAAAAAGGCTTTTGGCCAGCCAGCCAGGTATTAAATTCTTCTCTACTGACTACTTCAACAATACGTCTCATAGAGTAATGTCCTTTGCCACACAACTCAGCACATGCCAGTTCATATTCAAATGTTTCCCATTTTTTAGGTCCGTCAGGATCTGCTGGATCTGCTGGTACTTGCCACTCCGGATAGGTGCTCAACTGCTCTCTGAACTCTTGTGTAGTTTTTACAGGAGTGAATATAAAAGAAGTAGGCAATCCAGGCACTGCATCCATTTTAACCCGAAAATGCGGTAGATAAAAATTGTGCAATACATCCTTAGCCGTTATTCTCACCTTGATGGTCGAATCTTTAGGAAGTACTATTTTATCAGAACCTCCCAATAAGATATCATCCACAGAAGCTTCATCTTTCCAGTCGATACCCAGGGAGTTGGTGGCAAGATCTATGAGTCTGAAATCTTTATTACCGAGTTTGCCATCAGCACCCGGGTATCTGATATCCCACGCAAACTGATAACCCGTTGCTTCTATTTCTATGTATTTATCTTCTGATGTCAGTGTAGGAAATATACTATTCCACGTAATCAAACCATCAGCCACCAAAAAGGTCATAACGACAGCCGGTACACCCGTCCATATCCATTCCAATTTCGTATCATGTGCAAAAAACAATGCTTTTCGCCCACCTATGTTTCGATATTTGTATGCATACCAAAAAAGTAAAATATGAGTAATCACAAATACAATACCTGTTACTATCAGTGTTACATTAAATATTCTATCCAATTCAAAACCATGCGCTGATGCACTGGAAAGTGGTCCATAACCAAGCATAGAATTTTTATAATGCCATGCCGACCAAATACAACCGACTAAGAATACGACCATAAAAACAACCAAAGCTTTTCCTTGAGTATTGTTATTGGCTCTCTCCACAGTCTCTTCTCCTCTGATTCTGGCTGCCAACTCAGAAAGTTTACCTATCTGAACCACCACTACTGCCAGTAAAAAGATGATTCCTAAAGCAACAAAATATATCATTTTATTTATTTTAATATTATCGTTAAATAATCTTTATATCACATGATGGTGCAAGCTCTCTTCCAAATATGGATCATTTTTGGGTACGAGTGCTGACTTGGAAAGTATCGTAAGTGCCACAAATAAAAATAATCCTAAAAACCCGATAAAGGTACCAAGCTCCAATAATCCAGGAAAACTAAATCCTGCCACAAAACTGCTTGCATGTTCAACTCCGTGTGCAGCAACTTGTTCGATAGCGTGGCCACCTGCCTCAGTATGGACTTCTGCTCCATGACCTTCAGAGCCTTGTCCAGCAGCATGGCTTACATTGATTAGTGCACCTGGTTTGATCATCAAAAAGTAATCTATCCAGTGACCCAAAAGGCATATGATCGCAACAAAACTCACTGAACCAAACTTCCTTTTAGTGTCATTTCTCATCAGTATAAAAAATGGCACTAAAAAGTTTATAATGAGGTTGCCAAAAAATAATATCGGATAATGATCATATCGCTCTCTAAAGTAAATCGTCTCCTCTCCTATATTGGCATACCAAATCAACATAAATTGAGAAAACCACAAATACGTCCAGAATATACTGATGGCAAACAAATACTTACCTAAATCATGTATATGGTTGCCATTGACTTCTTCAAAATATCCGTTGGACTTCAGAAATATGATCAAAAGAATAGTAAGAGCTATCATGGCGATAAATGCACTTGCTGTCGAATACCATGCAAACAAGGTACTATACCAGTGTGCATCCACACTCATCACCCACTGCCATATCATCGCTGCACTCGAAAACCCGAAGATGGGTAATAGTACCGCTGCCCAAACACGCATATTTTTATGGTGAGCAAATCGACTGTCACCTGATTTATCTTCATCAAGTGATAAGTTTCTTAATTTCATGGCAAAAAACGACCATGCACCCAGAAAGATGATAGTACCAAAGAAATACCAGTTTTTATTTAGAAATGATGCTTTCCCTTTTAAGACTGCATCGTTTTCGACACTTGCGGCATCAGCCCAGTGATATAAATGATGCCAATGCATATATACTCCCAATCCTAATACCACCATCAATACCAATCCTACAAACAAAAACATAGCATACGCTTCCCAAACACGCTTGAAGGTAGTATGCCAGCCAGAATATGCCGTAATACAAACTGCCAAAAAGAATAATGCCGTTGCCGCTATCATGGTAAAGAATACCGAATTGTGCAAAAAATTTGTCCAAAATCTGGTATGGTGACCATCATCTCCTATCCAGGTAAGGATCAGGCATATCAATCCTAAACCCATAGCCCCAAACAGCACATTGCGATGATTGTTTGTAAATATATACTGATTCATTTGATTCTTTTTTTTATTATTTTTTAATGGCCGATTTGACGCCCTTTTTTTATAATATTTCGGTTTTTATCCTACGTCTTTTGGCATTTAGCCTTTTATAATCTGTTTTAAAAACTTGTATCAAAAGTCATTAATGCTGACCACCACTATTAGGTTCTATTGCACGTTGTGCAGAATCTTTGACCATAGTCGCTGTTGACAGGGCTTTTTCTTCCGACGCCATTTTATCAGCTATGACACTATAAGGCGTATCAGTATTATTGAACGTATTGTTCTTTTCTGAATATTCCAATTTTTGATTTGCAGCCTGAAGTGATCTGATATACTGAATCACATACCATCTCTCTTCATAAGACAATTTGTCACTATATCCACCCATCAGGTTTTTACCATACATGATGGCATGATAATATCTCCCATTGGACGACACCAAAAAATCTTCTAACATAAAGTTGGCTGGCTGAACAGGATATTTACCCCCATCGTCTCTCACTAAGTATCCAGCCCCATCACCTTTTTCGCCATGACAGATTCCACACTGTATATTATAGAGGAACTTGCCTTTCTCCAAACCCAATGAAGTGATCGGATAAGGGTTATTTATAATCTCAGCAATGGCACGAGTCCTTTCTTCTTCTGTATTTTCATAATAATAGGGTACACTTCCATTGGCCGTGAACGATACTCCACGGTCGGCTACCTGTGGGTGCAAGGCACCTCCTGCATATCCACGTGCTATGGTGCCCGGGACAGGTTTTCTTGGTTGCACCATATTATGCAGTTCTTGTTCGGTGCCCCATCGATTATTATAATAATATGAATATGTATTGGCTTCATAGGCAACTGAGTGCGCCATATCAGGCATATATTCACTACCTGTACTATTACCATCAGCTGACTGGCAAGAAGTAAATCCTACGCAAGCCCCCAACAAGACAAATGCGTAGAGTGTATGTTTTATATCCATTTCGCTTATATTTTTTAAAACTATAGACATCTGATTAGTTAAATCGTTTTTGTATTCACTTCAGAAGCACCAGTTGATTTGAAAAACTTTTCTGCTTTATCTGAACCAATGATGGATGCATCAAAAGCAATGCAGAACTTATCATCCGTGATTCTATCGTCGAGATGCTTATTGACTACACCAGGCCCTAAGCCACTGATGATATAAAAAGTAACAGTAACGCCGATAGCGCAAAATAAGACCGTCATTTCAAATGTGATGGGTATAAAAGCAGGTACCGACCAATATGGTTTACCACCAAATACAATAGGCCAATCCTTGGTAAAGATCCAAGACATACCCAAAAAGGCAGTCAAAGTACCTAAAGCACCGTATATAAATCCAGCTTGATGCAATCTGGACTCTTCGAGCCCCAACAGTGGATCCAATCCATGCACCGGAAAAGGACTATACACATCATATATATCCAGGTGATCATTTTTAGCTTCCTTTACAGCTCTCAACAGGTCTTCTTCGTCATTGTAGAGACCGTATATTACTTCTGTATGATTGATATTTGACATTTAATAAAGATTTCTATTATGATTAATGTTGGTCTGAATGGGAAGTACCGTGCTCATGTTTTTCATGACCATGTTTGTGAGTAGCGTGATCTCCAATGTATTGATCACCTGCTGTTTTCAATATAGCCTTGATCTCCGCCACTGCAACTACAGGTGCTACTCTGACAAATATCAAAAAGCATGTGAAAAACAAACCAAAAGTACCTGCATATATACCTATTTCCACCCAACTTGGCGAGTATAAACTCCACGATGACGGCAAATAATCTCTTGCCAATGTAGTTGCAATGATTACAAATCGCTCAAACCACATACCTACATTTACCAATATGGACAAAAAGAATGTCAGGGTTAAATTTCGTCTCCAAGACTTTTTCCAAAAGAACTGAGGAGAGATGACATTGCAGAACATCATGCCAAAATAAGCCCACCAATATGGACCCAAAGCACGATTGAAAAAGGCAAATTGCTCATAAACGTATCCTGAATACCAGGCTATAAAAAGCTCAGTCAAATAGGCTACCCCTACTATAGTACCTGTCAGTAGGATGACCTTATTCATTGACTCTACATGCTCCACAGTAATGTAATCTTCCAGATGAAGGAGTTTTCTGGTAACTAACATAAGCGTCAACACCATGGCAAATCCAGAAAAAATAGCTCCTGCCACAAAATACGGTGGAAAAATGGTGGTATGCCATCCCGGTATCACTGAAGTGGCAAAATCAAAACTTACTATAGTGTGTACTGACAATACCAAAGGAGTAGCAAGTCCGGCAAGAAGTAAAGACAATGATTCCCATCTTTGCCAATGCTTCGCTGATCCTGTCCAGCCAAATGACAATGTGTTATAGATTTTTCTTCTTAGGCCTTTGGCACGATCTCTTACTGTAGCGAAATCCGGTACTAAACCTGTGTACCAAAATAGCAATGAAACGGTCAGGTAGGTACTGATCGCAAACACATCCCAGAGAAGGGGGGAGTTGAAATTGGGCCAAAGTGGACCTCTGGTGTTTGGATAAGGCAATATAAACATAGCCAACCAGATACGCCCCATATGAATCAATGGAAACAAACCAGCACACATTACAGCGAAAATAGTCATAGCTTCAGCGGCTCGGTTTACTCCTGTACGCCATTTTTGTCTGAAAAGTAACAAAATGGCGGATATCAATGTACCCGCATGACCTATACCGATCCACCAAACGAAATTGGTAATGTCCCAAGACCAATTGATGGTACGGTTCAGATTCCATGATCCGATACCTACCCAAATGGTCCAAAGGATACAAAATACCCCAAAGGATAAAACAGCCACTGACAAGATGAAGCCGATGACCCATTCTTTAGTGGGGGTCTTCTCGGTAGGCGATATCAAATCTTCAGTGATCTGATGATATGTTTTATTGCCTGTGATCAGTGGATTTCTTAACGAACTTACGACAGCACTCATGTATTGTATTTTGAATGTTATTTCTTAAGATAAATATTAAACATCAAATGATTTGTCACGATTGTTGACTTTCATTGTGTATGTTACAGATGGTCTCACATTGATCTCCTCCAATGCTATGTAATTGAGTGGCGACTCCAGTTTAGCTGTGAGTTGCCCTTTTTTGTCATTCATATCACCAAAAGTAATGGCTTCTGTAGGACAAGAAGTCTGGCATGCCGTACGTACATCACTGTCTCTCAATGATCTACCTTCTGTCTTAGCAGTGAGTTTTCCTTCCTGGATTCTTTGTACGCAGAAACTGCATTTTTCGATAACCCCTCTAGACCTGACCGTGACATCTGGATTTAGTACCATTCTGGTCAAGTTGTCTGCCATAAACGGTACAGATTCATCCTGCAGTCTTGGTTGGTTGGCAGGCCAAATGTCTGCTTTGGTATAGTCCAGCCAATTGAATCTTCTCACTTTATACGGGCAGTTGTTAGCACAATATCTTGTACCTATACATCTGTTATATGCCATTTGGTTGAGTCCTTCAGCACTGTGATTGGTAGCACTTACAGGGCATACATTTTCACATGGAGCATTGTCACAATGCTGACACATCATAGGCTGATATATCGTATTTGGATTTTCGACATCACCATAATAATATCTGTCTATTCGCAACCATGACATTTCGTGGTGGATAGACACCTCGTGCTTACCTACGACAGGCACATTATTTTCAGACATACACGCCACCGTGCAGGCACCACAACCGATACATGCGTTGAGATCTACGTGCATTCCCCAGTGATGACCCAGAGCATAGTTTGCATCAAAACCACCGTAAATTTGCTGAGCATTGAGATGCTGAGCATGTGCCCTTCTCTCCTGCAAATGTTCCACGCTATTTTTCAGTTCAGTGACATTGGACGTATAAATCACTGATCTATCTGTCAATGCGCCTTGAAATCCTTTGACCCCGGTGAAATAGTCAAAAAACACCAAAGCAGCCTCATCTGCATTGATCTCAGTACCAGTCTCTTTATCGATGCCCCTCACGCCGATGGTATGGTGATATTGCACACAAGAGAAATCATCTTCTTTTCCTTTTCTGTCTGAAATGCTTACAGAAGTATTATAGTACTGCGGACCATTGACGCCATTTGTTAAACAATCATTTACATTGACCCCTACATTGGATCCTGTATTTCCTGCTGAAGTTCTCCCATATCCGAGTGCTAAACCTACGGTGCCCACCATTTGGCCAAACTGCTGGATGACTGGAAGTACCATCTTCTTGTCTCCAATCGTAAGTTCGACCAAATCACCATCTACCAAATCCTTGAAACCTACCATCTTTTTTACTCCGTCAAAATTGACAGGTACAGCTAAGTAGTTGCCCCAATTGGTTCTTGATACTGGATCTGCCAATTCCATGAGCCATGGATTGCCAGCATACTGACCATTGCCCAATTGTACCGTTTCGAAATACGAAATTTCCAACTCCGCACTAGAGACTTTAGTAATATCTGTTCCAATATCAGCCGAAGAATAGGCATTACTTCCCAAAGAAGATGCCTGATAAATACCATCGTGCACTACATGATCCCAAAAGGTCTGAAAAGTACTAAATGAGGACTGAGTCGTATATGGACCCGATTGCCAGGTTGATTTTAAATATTCATAATATGGCTGCTCGTTGGTAGCATCGATATTTGCGCTATCTGCCCACATCAATAAAGATAATTCAGCAGGTCTTGAATTGAACAAAGGTGCTATTGTGGGTTGTAATAATGTATAATGACCTTTTTTGACTTCAGCATCTCCCCATGACTCCAAAAAGTGGGAGGTTGGTGCTATCACGTCGCATAACTCTGTGGTTTCATCTGTGACCAGAGCAAAAGATATCTTATTTTTAATTTTTGGAAAAGAAGCTGCCAACTGTGTACCAAAAGCCGAATCATATACTGGATTGGCACCATAAACCACCACAAAATCTACCACTCCTGACTTTATTTCATCTACCAATGCTTTCATGGCTGTGTCATCACCTTGTCTCTGATAGGATGGTGTACTCATATCTATAGTAGCACCATAGTTGCCCAATGATTGATTTATGGCGTTGACCATCAATTGCTCATTGACATTATTGCTGGCAGAAACTATGATAGACTTACCACTCGCCGCTTTCAATTCAGCTGCTACTTTTGTAAGTGCTTTCTTTGCTTTTTCATTTAGGCCATTGGTCACCGCACCTGCGCCTACTATGTGATTGTATAGATGTGCTATGGCTACTCCTTGCTCTGATGGTTTTACCAAAATTCTGTTGTCAGCATTGGATCCAGTGAGTGACATGTGATTTTCCACTTGGATATGTCTGGACATCTTGGCAGTAGCTGGATCTGATATGCGTCTTCCTGCTACATAGGCAGCAGCATACTCAATAGGGCTGATCCAAGTGCCTAAAAAGTCAGCATTGAAACTTACGATAACATCAGCTTTGTCAAACATATAGGAAGGCACGGCCCTTACACCAAAATTTTTGGCATTGGCATCCAATAATGCTGAGCATGATACCGGATCATAAGTCACTACTTTGGCATTTGGATATTTTGCTACAAACTCTGCCATAGCTCGTTGGGCAGTAGGGCTAAGATTTGTATTAGTAATGATTCTGATATTTTTGGAGCTTTCCAATGTCGGCTTGACCATTTTGTCCACTTCTTCCCAAGTACTATCTTTCCACGATGTACCATCCTTTTTCTTTGGACCTGTAAATCTATTGGTGTCATATAAACTAAGTACTGAAGCCTGAGCTCTGGCTGATGTTCCTCCCTTGGTCACGGATGAAAGATCATTACCTTCTATTTTTATGGGTCTGCCTTCTCTTGTCTTTACCAATATTGGGCAGTAATCACCCCCATGGATAAAGGTAGAAGCATAGTAATTGGCGATGCCTGGCACTATCTGATCTGGCTTGATCACATATGGGATGGCTTTTTTGATAGGAATATCACATCCTGCTGCCACCGTTGCAGCCCCTAGTCCAAAACCAAGAAACTTTAAAAAATCTCTTCTGTTTCCAGCAAGGTGTGATGTCATATCGGAATAAGTTACCTGCTCCTCAGCAAATTCTTTTCCTGCATTTTTAACAAACTCGGAATCGTTGTTGAGGTCTTGCTGACCTATCCAAATATTATCTAATTGATTTTTCATTGATATATTAAGATTAATATTATCTAAACTGTATTTACAATATAATTAATAGTGGCATTTTTGACATTCCAAACCACCTATATCGGCCACGGTGACTTTGTCTCTTTTGCCTGCAGCCATCTCCTCATGGTATTGAGTATAGTTTGCATAATATGCATTTTCTTTAAACTTGACTTCGGTCTGTCTGTGGCAATTGACACACCAACCCATAGAAAGAGGAGACATTTGTTTCATCACTTCCATACCTTCTACTTTGCCGTGGCATGTCTGACACTCCAGTTTACCTACAGTCACGTGTTGCGAATGGTTAAAGTAAACGTGATCCGGCAGGTTGTGGATTCTGACCCACTCTATCGGACCCGGGATTTGTTTTTTGAGGTCATTGGTCAGTGATTTTTTGATATCTGCCCATTGTTCTGCGACGATTCTTTCGCCTTCATTGTTAAGATCTGCTTTTTCTTTGACCCTTTTATATTCATCACCGATCCATTTAGTGTAGATGGCTTTTATTTCATCTTCTGTTTTGGTAGTATAATTTTCTATATATTTATTTGCAGTAGGATCGTAACCGATGGATGCATATATCTTGGTGATTTCGCCTGTACCGTATTTGCTTCCGTTTTTGACTGCTGCATGGCAATTCATACAGGTATTTGTGCTTGGGATACTCGAATGCTTAGATTTTCGGGCACTATCATGGCAATACTGACAATCAATCTTGTGTACACCCGCATGAGTTTCGTGCGAAAATTTGATCGGTTGGTCAGGCGCATATCCTTCCTGACGACCTAATTCAGTGGCTTTATTTACGGTAGTATAAGCTCCGAGCACGATGGCTGCAAAGATTGCGAAGGTGACCACCCCTTTGGATGTAAGTATCTGAGTGATGGTTTTGGGCCCTACTTTATCGCCTTCTTTGGCTGCTGCTATTTGATTGAGATTCGAAATGATTTTAGTCAAGAGCAAAGCTAAAATGGCCAATACACCCAATATAATCAAATACATAGGCAGAGGCGACTTGGGTGCTACTTTTGTTTCTGTGGCAGCCGCCGTAGCTTTTGTTGCACCATAGGTGCCATCATATACACCATTGATATAAAGCAACATACTACCGATCTCATCATCAGTCAATTTCGCGAAAGCAGTCATAACCGTAGGCTTATATTGGTTCCATAGCTCAACAGCTCTTGGATGCCCAGCCTGTACCAAAGCCTGAGAGTTTCTGATCCAAGCATAAAGTGCTTCGTCATCAGCCCATCTCTCTTGTGCACCTCCAACTGCTGGGCCTGTAGCCGCACTCCTCATATCTTTACTATGGCAAGCTGCACAATAATTTTTGAATAGCTCTTTGCCAGCATCGGCAGTAGATTGAGCAGAGATATCTATATATAACAAAGTCAATAAAACAAACGCTATTGACTTGATAGTTAGATGCTTGTAAATCATCATTTTTTTTTCTTTATTGTAACCGAGTGAAAACGGAAAAAATTTAACTAAAAAGGAAAAAATTAATTTGCCACAAAAGTAAAACACTGGCTCATTAATCACAATTTTTGATATGTGTTTCTTGCTATTTAGAAATTATCTAAATAAAGTTTAAAAAAAAGTTTCTATTTTAAGTGATACAGTAACCAAGGCTGATTACACTCTTTCTCCCAATATCCAGGAGGCTTTATACTTCACTTTATAGTTTTTGTTGATATATTCGGATATATGATCTGTAGCTTCTTTGATGTCGTCAGTAAATTTTATCAAGTGGATGTCGTTGGGAGATATGGTTTTTTCGACGATCATCTTGTCTATCATCTCTTTGATATCTTGAAAATAAGAAGTACCCATGATGACAATGGGAAAATGGTGTAATATTCCGGTTTGTATCAATGTCACAGTCTCAAATAGTTCGTCCAAGGTACCAAAGCCACCCGGCATGACTACAAATCCGTAGGAATACTTTGTGAGTAACACTTTACGGACAAAAAAATAATCAAAATCCACTACTTTGGTCATATATGGGTTGGAAGATTGTTCCTTGGGCAGTTTGATAGTACACCCTATGGATTGTCCACCGTTTTCGAAAGCTCCTCTATTGGCAGCCTCCATAATGCCTGGCCCACCACCTGTCATCACTGCAAATCCCAACTCAGACAATTGATTGCCTAAAGACCTGGCCGTTTTATATTCCTGATGATCCTCACTAAATCTGGCTGACCCAAAAACTGTAATACATGGCCCTGTAAAATGGAGTTTTCTAAATCCGTTGATAAATTGAAAAAATACTTTTACTACAAATAGCAACTCTCTGCCTCGGCTATTTGGCCCGGAGAGAAATTGAGAATCTGCATGAATGAGTCGTTTGGTTGACATATATTAAAGAGGTCTATGTGGAGACCTACTAACAATGAAAGGATAAAAAATGTTAACTCTCACTCCCCAGCGATTTCTCACTAAGTATCAAAAGTGACGCATGACTATGCAAAGCGGCGTACTCCGTAACGCTCTTGTGAAACAAATTTTGGAATAAATTCCGATGTTTTGTGGACAAAACTACCAAACGTTGATGATCTGTATCGGTAACTACGTCTTTTATGGATGAAAAAAGATCCGATGTCTCTACCACATCAATATTATATCGCACCATTGGATAATAACTCTCTAATAGCTTTTTAGTATCCATGATGTCATATGGACCATCTTGGTTGGCTTTAAAATGAATAATTCTCAGATCAGTGGACATTTTCATACATAGTCTCCCTGCGTATAATAGATGTAGTGAATCGTTTTTCAAATCCTCGGAGAGATATACTATTTCTTTATTTTGACTATACGCCGCTCCTGGTGGAATCAAAAACAATGGACAATGGCATTGATCCAACATATCAAGCGATAATGATCCAAATAATTTTTTGAACGCATCTCCTTCACCAGTGGTACCCATCACCATGACAGAACCAGGTTGCTTAGACATTTCAATGAGTTCAATCCTGGGAAAACCAACTCTAAAGACCCCTTCTATCATAGGTTCTTTGATAAAATTGCCAATCCAGTCGTTATTGAGAGACTCCACATACTCACCCAATTTCTTTTCGTGAATCTTTTCGGCTTCATCATTGATGATAGAAAATTGGTTGGCTTCTGTGGAGGTAGGGTAATATACATGCGTCAGGAGAATCACACCTTTGAGATCTTTGGCCAAATAATTTGCAAAATTATAGGCATTGAAAGATGTCCCTGAAAAATCTGTTGGAACGATTATTTTTGTCATTTTGCCAAAATTTCCCACCTTCAAGATATTTTGAACTGTCGATCTCAGCGTTTTGTTATAGCTGCCATTTTGCTTTATCTCAAACAACAAATTTCCATTTACTTTGATCGCAGGCACAGACATGATATCATCCTTGATAATATCCGTCACCTTAGTGACTTCTTTCAATTGGTAATCAATGCCCGCATCGGTCAAATGACGTACAATTCTGGATTTGGCGAGCTGATATGTGGGTGTCCCAGTGCCATATATTTTGATATCCATCATACATATATTATTTAAATGGTTATAGTAATTTTAGTATTAATAAATTCATAAATATGTATGTAATTGACTATTAAAATGATATTCTATAAACGTGTTGCCTGCATTACAAATATTAGAATCCATCATGAAATATTTTGAATACCTAAACTTTATGTACTTATAAATAAATCAATATACTTACGCTTCTGTTGGATCATTCCATAGGAAACAAACATTTTTCTGATCGTATCATAGTTCATAATCTGCTACTGCACCTGAATCAATGGCAAGTCTATTTATGATGTCAAAAGTAGTAAGTATGCCTACGATCTTTTCATTTTCAACAATAGGTATGGCATGAAAAAGATTTTCTTTAAATACTTCCAAAGCCACATTAATCCTGTCTCCAGGATTTAGTTTTGCCAATTTTTTCGTCATAATGTCTTTGGCCAAAAAATTGTTTAATCTCACTTCATCAGCCAGTTTTTCGACTTCTTCATCTGAGAAACCTCGCCTAAAAAACAAGAAATCTGATTTGCTGAGCATACCCACCAACTTACCATCTTCAATCACTGGTATGTGGTGAATTTTGTGCCCCTTAAATATTTTATTTGCTACCGCCAATGTTTCAGTAGCACCGATGCAAATAGGGTTGGGAGACATGATAGTGGAGACAGGGTTAAGAATATTCATATGCTTGAGATTTAATTGTGCCCCAAAGATCAACTAATTATTTTTGGAAAAATATGACATAAGTCATTCCTTTACATGATATTTGTGATGCGTAAGTCCTGATATAATCATGACATTGTGCTATAATTCTGATTTTCGATACAAAAATAAGCATATAAGGATGCATAGTCAAAGTGATGTAGAGAGACGATTGAAGGCCATTTTTGATGCTGCGGTGGATGGCATCATTACTATCAATCAAAGGGGCATCATCGAAGAAGTCAATCTTGCATCCTGTAGATTGTTTGGCTATACACCCGAAGAGATGATGGGTAAAAATGTAAGCTTCCTCATGCCTATCGAACACAGCATCCACCATGACAAATATCTGGAAAGGTATCATAAAACAAGACAAGCAAAGATCATCGGAATAGGTCGGGAGGTCGTAGGTAAGAAAAAAAATGGGGAAGAATTTCCTTTTTGGTTGGCGGTGATCGAAGTAAAGCTGGATCAAAGCACGATCTATACAGGATTTATTCATGACTTGTCAGAGATCAAAAACGCTGAAGATAGATTAAAGTCTCTCAATGAAGATCTGGAAAAAAAAGTCATGGACAGAACTTATGAATTGGAAAATGCTGTCAATCAACTGCTGGCACTTAACCGGCAGTTTGAAGATGAAATTGCCCTAAAAATAAAAGTACAAAACGATCTTAAGGAACGTGAAGCAGAGCTGGAGAAAAGCCTGGTAAAAGAAAAGGAACTGGGAGAACTAAAGTCAAGATTTGTATCTATGGCCTCACATGAATTCAGGACACCTTTAGCTACTATACTCTCTTCTGTGTCACTCATAGGAAGGTACAAAGAAACAGATCAGCAGGCTAATAGGGACAAACACATACACAAAATAAAATCGTCCGTGTCACATCTCACTGGAATCCTCAATGATTTCCTATCTATGAATAAGCTGGAAGAAGGCAAAATAATGACAACCATAGGAGAGTTTGACGCCAAGGAAATAGGATTGGAAGTGGTGGAAGAATTTAAGACCATTTTAAAAGGACAACAACAGATTATATTTGACCATATTGGGCAATCTGAAATGGTATCGTCAGATAGAAAAATATTGAAAAACATACTCATCAATCTGTTATCCAATGCCATCAAATACACGGCTGAATCGGGGATCATACATGTCAATATGTGGAGTAACAAAGATACTATCAGATTTTCTATAGCTGACAATGGTATTGGCATACCCGAGGATGAACAAAAGCACTTGTTTGATAGATTTTTCAGGGCTAGTAATGCTACCAATATCGAAGGCACAGGCTTGGGCTTGAACATAGTAAAAAAATATGCAGAAATGTTGGATGGACAAATAACCTTCCAAAGTAAACTGTATGAGGGCAGTACCTTTACAGTGGAACTTCCAAACAAAATTGCGGACTTAACTCAACATTAAATATCATAAAAATGACCACAATGAAATCAAAAATCCTGGTGATCGAAGACAATAACGATGTAAGAGAAAACATAGAGGAACTCTTACAACTGACCGGATACGAAGTATTTACGGCTGAAAACGGAAAACTAGGAACTACAAAAGCACTCGAAGTGATACCCGACCTCATCCTATGTGATATCATGATGCCCGAGTTGGATGGATTCGGAGTACTGCGTATCCTCTCCAATCACCCTACTACGATGGATATTCCTTTTATTTTTCTGACTGCAAAGATAGAAAAGGAAGATTTCAGAAAAGGTATGGGCTTAGGAGCAGATGATTATATCACCAAGCCTTATGACGATATCCAATTACTAGATACTATAGAAATCCGAATCAAAAAAAGTGCTAGAATAAAAAATTCTTTTGATCGATCAGGCTCTGGACTTCAGCGATTTATAGATGAGGCAAAGGCTCAAAGGGAATTTGATAAATTATCAGAAAATCGGGAGATCAGAAAATATCATAAAAAAGACATCATCTATGAAATTGGACAATACCCTAAATGGCTGTACTTCGTGGCATCCGGGAGTGTAAAATCCTTTCAGATCAACGATTTCGGCAAGGAGTTTACTACCAACATATATGCTCCGGGTGATTTTTTTGGATATATGCCTCTATTGGTTGGTGAAAAATATCATGACTCTGTCTCCGTCATAGATGATTGTGAACTAAGATTGATCCCTATAGATGACTTCACCCTGCTGCTCTTCAATAATAGAGAGTTTTCAGCCAAGTTTATCAAAATGCTGGCAAATCAATCAGAAGAAGTAGAAAAACAACTCATTGAAATGGCGTATAGTTCCGTCAGAAAAAGAGTAGCAAATGCACTACTGAAATTTAGTGAAACAAAACACTCCACAACGATGTCGATCCTCAGAGATGACATAGCCAGTCTAGCGGGTACAGCTAAGGAAACGACCATCAGAACACTCTCAGACTTCAAAAGCGAAGGTCTGATCGGTATCGATGATAATAAAATAGAGCTCCTAAAAATCGAAAAACTTAAAAACATGCCGCAATAATGACTTAAATCATACTATAATAGAATGGTGGTCATATGCTTTGGATGCAATCTGTCCTATATTTGTATCGAAAACAAGAGACCATGAGACCAGAGCTCAACGATAAGATAAGCGAGATCATGACGGTACAGCCAATGACTGTTCAGGTGCATGAGCCGTTACAAAAGGTGTATGAACTCATGAATAAATTGTGTATCAGACATATACCAGTAGAGGAAGATACGGTGCTCAAAGGTATGATAAGTAAGAGTGATTTGGACAAATGGCAGTATCTGTATAGCACAAATAGTAATCTCTCTACTCCACTGACAGCGAAAGAAGTAATGACAAAATCTCTGCACACCATTCAACATGATGATACCATCAAAGATGCGGCAGAAATGCTCAGTTTGGCGTCATTTCATGCATTGCCTGTGATGCAGGATGAAAAATTGGCAGGTATCGTCACGAGTACCGATTTGATCATTTACCTTCTCAAAGATCATAAATGAGCATGAGTTGGGCATAAATTTGACATAATAAAATGTTTTAGAAGTATAGATTGTTGATCTAATTGTTTTGATTTGTAAGAGGCGGCACAAAAGGTGAAGCCTCTTATTTTTTGCCAATTACCCTATGAATAACAAAGAATAACGTATTACAAAATCTTTAATCTATCCATCAATTGATCAATAAGTTCTTTTCCTTCCTTTGAAAATTTCTTAAAATCACCCTTGGAATACGCCTGGAGACCCAACATAAAATTGTCCGCCATGATCTCATCAGGATGGATGATATATTGAGTATTGTCTTTGATCTTACTAAAAAACATGGGGGTGCTCTTCAGTGGGATCGTGGTCTGTCCATTTGACGTAGTGGATGCTTCCAGATATTCACCCTTATCGACTAATTCATATAAATCAAAATTTAGATAATCAAAAAAGGCATTTGTTGATGATCTATAACCATCATATTTACTTGTGATCAAAGGTACAGCTTGTATGGTGCCTCCATCTTTGGGTAGTTCCATGACATATTGGTAAGATACTCCATCGGGGTTGGTCAGCAGCCTTCTACTTAAGTGATCATTGAGGCGGACGGGTTTAGGAGACTTACTAAAACCAATCAAACGATATAAATCTTTTCGCAATGTCTCATCATATCTCGACAATACATGAAAAACTTCATGAATCATCACAGGGATTTGACGAGCTGGATCATCTATTGGAAATATGTTTTCTGGGATCAGAATATCACGCTCTCTGGTATAATACACATGATCTCCCAGGGGGTCGGTTTTTATTTTGATCAATCTCATACCTGCAGGAAATAATCTTGGACTCAAGGTATCACAAAGTGCTTTTACAACATTGAAGATTTCAGTGAGCTGTAGCCTTTCATCCTGCTTCCAAGGGGATACTTGCGTAGAAAGAAATGATTTATATTGATTTAATACTTGACTTCTGTCTTCATTTTTAAAATATTTTTTCATCTGTATGCCCATTTCGACGACGGAGACTTGGTCAAAAAAGCCATCTTTAGTATCAGTAATTATGGCTTTGGCAGCTGCAGTGCTGTCAACAAAGGTAACTATAGCTGGCTTAAGGTATGGATCCTTAGCCGTCTTATTGGATTTACATGATATAAATAGAAGCACAATTATCGAAAAATATGAAATCTCTCTTGCCAGCATAAATAGTATGTTTGGCCAAAAGTAATAAATTTTTTGCAACTATATGGATCTATCAAATAGGTAACATCACATCGATATCTATTATTTTTATACCTTTGTGGGCTCAAAAGTACATTCATGTCACAAATAGTTGCCATAGTAGGCAGACCCAACGTAGGAAAATCTACGCTCTTTAACCGCTTGATCGGCGAGCGAAAAGCGATCATTGATAATGTCAGTGGAGTGACAAGAGACAGAATGTATGGTTATTCTGACTGGAATGGGAAAAACTTTACGGTCGTAGATACTGGTGGATTTGTCAAAGGCTCCACAGATATATTCGAGGCAGAGATCAGAAGACAGGTGCAGATAGCCATGGACGAAGCTACCATCATCATATTCCTGACGGATGTGTCCACAGGAATCACAGATCTGGATGAAGAAATAGCTAAAATGTTACGAAAGAATCCAACTAAAGTCATCTTGGCCGTGAATAAAGTCGATAACTCGCAGAGGCATCTTATGGCTAATGAATTTTGGAGTCTAGGCTTCAATGATACCGTATTTATCTCCTCTATTTCAGGAGGTGGTTCGGGCGAATTGCTGGATTTGGTAGCAGAATATCTACC
>JBATLS010000675.1:0-2540 GCA_049289435.1 Saprospiraceae bacterium
CCAATGAGTATTGTTGAGATCTGACATGACATCATGACACTTTCTCAAATTAAGCAATCGTTTGGTAGATAAAAAAATCTGATTTTCTATGGTGTTGACTTTGGTAGTCAATTTGACTTTTTTCCAATCTATCACAGGACGGTGCATCCACCTGTTGTCATCACTTTTGGCCGGATCACTCTCAAAGCTATAGTCATTGGTGTACCCCAATTCATCACCATAAAATAGCATCGGTATGCCTCCCAAAAATATAGCATGCGCCTGCATCAAAATGATTTTCTGGATAGAAATCTGGATTTGCTCCTTATCTTTTTTGTTGATCGCATCTTCTAGTCCACAAAGGGAGGCTAAAGTACCACTGATACGTGCATCTTGAGTCTTAGGGTTGACAGCAAAAAGAGCCCCTTTGGACACACTTCCATGATACTCACCAGAATAATAATTTTTTAAAAATCTACGGTGTTCATATGGGTTGAAACCAGCATCCCGAATGGCTTCATCATCAAATCCCAGTCCTATATCATCATGACACCTTGTGTAGGTGATCCAGGTACAGTCATCCGGTTTTTGCTGGAGTGTAGCTTGTGAATGGAGCATGACATTGGTCTCCCCGGTTGCCAGTGCATCCCATTGCAAGGCCATCTGCGTAGGATTGTATGCTATCTGACACTCTTTGCCTTTTTGTCTTTCTAATCCGAAATAAGGTATGATATTCTGTGGAGATACAATGGCTTCGCCCAAGATCGCCATACCCGGAGCAGCTATATCGACACATACCCTCCATAGCTGAAGGAGGGTGTGCGCCTCGGGCAAATTCTGGCAGGAAGTGCCCAATTGCTTCCATATAAATGCCGGAGCATCTACTCTAAGGATATCCACGCCCAGATTGGCATAATACAATACCGTATCCAGCATGCTTACGAATACTGCCGGATTGGTATAATTGAGATCCCACTGATGATGATTAAATACGGTCATCACCCATTTATTGCATTCTTCAGACCATGTAAAATTGCCCGGGGAGCTATGAGGAAAAATCTCTGGCATACTGGCTTCATATTGGTCGGGCACGTTTCTATCATCGTACATATAGAAATACTCCTGATATTTTTGATCCCCTTTTTTGGCATTTTGCGCCCACTCATGCAGATGAGAAGTATGATTGACTACGATGTCCAGCATGAGGTACATGCCTTTTTGGTTCATTGTGGATTGCAGTGATTTTAAATCTTCGATGGTACCAAATTTTTCTGCTACAGTTCTGTAGTCAGAGACGGCATAACCGCCATCGCTCTCCTGCTCCGGGCTTTGCATCAATGGCATCAAATGCAGGAAATTGACACCCAGCTCTTCAAAATAATCCAGTTTTCCTTTCAGCGATTTCAGGTCGCCGCAAAAGCGATCTACATACAGACTCATACCGCATATCTGATGATCCAGATACCAGGATATTTCTCCCCATTTCTCATCATCACGTTTTCTTAGTGTATCATTCCTCTTTTTCCACCCGTCGATGATGGTTTGTATGAGTATGTTTAGGTTCAGTTGAGCGGATTCACTTTGACCATAGATGGTTTGATAATGTGATACCAAAGCTTCCATATTTGCAATGAATCTGACATAAAATTCATTGTCTTTGCCAGCAATATCCAGGTCATTTTTTAAGATAATCTCGTTCAGTTGTTTGAGTTTTTTCACTTGGCTTTATTTGTTGTTTTCTGTAATGGTAAATGTCTTTTTATGAACGCCTACTCCTGTTACTGTCATTTTGCCCCATCCCTTAGGGACGGCAGTGTTGCGCTGAGTGATGCCATTTTTATCTATGTCTAATCCTCCAAAACCTGAAAGTACAGCTTGCAACATCCCTCCTGCACCTGTGGCGAAATAAGGGTTGGACCCTCCGGCGCTCTCAGATATCACTCCAAAGGGTGGCACCTCATTGGGTTTGTAGCTATTGGCGAATATTTCAGCTGCTTTATTATTTTCCCCCAGTCTGTTGTACAGCACTCCGAGTATTGCAACACCCATTGCCGGACCATCTTTGGCATACCGTGGTAAGTAGTAATCCAGATCTTTTCTGATGGATTTTTCATCATTGATGATATTGAGTGGGTATGCCAATAGATTTACGTCAGCCTGTTTGATGATCTCACCATCGTATGTGGCATTTTCTCTGGTCGTCCCGTCTGGAAACTTAAGAATAGGAATATTATCTGCCACATGATTCCAGTCCGGGTCAGGAGTCAGTCCTAGTTCTAAGGCAGCCATAGTAGCATATCTCAGCACCGTCTTAGCCATACCATTGGTAAAAGCATTGTTGTCTATGTTTTCCTGCCACTCATTGGCACCAATGACATTGTTGATATCATATTTTCCTGGTCCATTTCTCTCGACCCTGCTTGCCCAAAAGGCTGCCACTTCTTTGAGGACAGGCCAACCGCGACTACGCAGCCACTCTTTATCACCCGTGACCTCGTAATACTTCCAAAAAGCCCAACCGATGCATCCGGTGATATGATGTTGAAATGGACCCGTCAAAG
>JBATLS010000676.1:0-4068 GCA_049289435.1 Saprospiraceae bacterium
AATTCTCTCAGTTTTGTCGCCACCTTATTCATGACCACCATTTGTTCAGGCTTGGCATTGAAAGGAGCAAATGGCTCTTTGGTTTCTCTATCCCTTACCAATTCAAGACAACCCAACAATCCTGTATTTCTCCAGTCACCTATACTCGGGTGTTGCTTTTTCATCTCTTCAATCCTACTGTCCATATATTGACCCATCGCTACAGCATTTTCGATCAGATGGTCATCTTCATATATCTGCAAAGTTTCCAGAGCAGCTGCACAACTGACTGGATGCGCAGCATATGTCAGACCCAATGCCAAAAATACATCATCAAACTTGGCCGCAATACGATCTGACACTTGCAGACATCCGAATGGAAGGTATCCACACGTCAATCCCTTGGCCATAGCGATCATATCCGGTACGATGCCATGATTCTGAAATCCAAACCATTGGCCGGTGCGTCCAAAACCACTCATCACTTCATCCATGATCAGCAAAATTCCGTTGTCATCGCACATCTTTCTGACTGCTTTCAGATAGCCTTCCGGGTACTTCAGGCATCCGGATGATCCACTCTCCCCTTCCAACATAATGGCGGCAATATTTCCCGGTCCCTCATAAGCTACGATTCTATCCAAACTCTCGACGGCTTCTTTCAGAAAACTATCTTTACCATACTCCCACCTATATTCGATAGGTAGATCAAAATGTACAAAATTAGTGGCTTGCTGACTGTCCACAGGCAGTTTGCGAGGATCACCACTGGCAGTCATAGCACCATTGCTCGATCCGTGATATGATTGATATCGGCTGAGTATCTTATGCCGACCTGTATATAATCTGGCCAGTTTGATGGCATTTTCTATCGATGTCGCTCCGCAGAGCGTAAAAAACGATTTATTGAGATCTCCAGGACAAATCTCTGCCAATTTTTTGCCCAAGTCACCACGAACTTTTGTCACACAACTTGGGGTCACATACGACACTTGCTGCATTTGCCTGACTACAGCTTCGGTGATTCTTTGATTTCCATGGCCAATGTTGACATTCATCAATCCACTACTGAAATCGATGATCTTTTTTCCATCATAATCGTAGAGATAAACGCCCTCTGCATATTCTATGGCAATCGGACTTATTCCCTTCTGTTTACTCCATGAAAATAAGGTATATTCCATGCTGTCTTGAATTACTTGTGCTGTTTGATTTATTGTTTTAGCTTGCATTGTTAGGTTTTAGGTGTTAGGTGTTAGGTTGAAAGTTGAAAGGTTTAAGATTACGAGATGAAAGCACATTAGCACATTAGCATATTAGCACATTAAAAGATTAATCATTATCCCCAATCGTAATTCGTATTTCGTAATTCGTAATTCGTATTTCGTAATTCGTAATTCGTAATTCGTATTTCGTATTTCGTATTTCGTAATTCGTATTTCGTATTTCGTAAATAAAAAAAATCAGCTCATCCAATTGACTCCCGCTTCTGGATTCCACTTGGTGGTACTCTTCTTCAATTTTGTCCAAAATGCTATGGAGCTCTTTCCTGTGATATCCCCTACCCCAAACTTGCTTTCGTTCCAGCCACCGAAACTAAATGGCTCTCTCGGTACGGGGACGCCCACATTGACACCAATCATGCCTGCACTTGCTCTGTCAATGATATATCTCGCCATAGCTCCGTTTTGGGTAAATACGCTTGCTGCGTTGCCGTATGGATTGGCATTTTCGATGGCTAACGCTTCATCCACCGTTTTGGCGCGCATGATAGAAATCACAGGGCCAAAAATCTCCTCTTTGGCCACACTCATCTCAGGAGTAACATAATCGATCACTGTGGGGCCGACATAAGTGCCACCTTCCTTTCCAGCTACCTTGGTATGCCTCCCATCTATCAGAATTTTTGCTCCATTTCTTTCTGCTTCGTCTATATATTTTTCAATTCTTACCTGAGATTCTTTGTTGATGACGGCACCTAGATTATCTCCTGGTACGATCTTGCGGGCCTCGTCACATATTTTTTCGATGATGTGATCTATATCTCCTACGCCAACCATCGCAGAAGCAGCCATGCATCGCTGTCCAGCACATCCGCTCATAGATGCCGCCACATTTTGAGCAGTCATGACAGGAATGGCATCAGGTAGCACCAACAAATGATTTTTGGCACCGCCAAGAGCCAAACATCGTTTCAGATTGGACGTAGCTCGCTGATATACTATTTTAGCCACTCTGGTAGATCCTACAAATGACACACCCTCGATATCCGGGTGGTCACAGATGGCATTGACTATTTCCACATCACCATGCACTATGTTGAGCACACCATCCGGGAGTCCCGCTTCTTTGAGCAATTCTGCAAGTTTTCCTGAACTCAACGGCACTTTTTCTGAAGGTTTTAGGATCATGCAGTTGCCGAGTGCAATTGCATTTGGTATCGTCCAGTTGGGAACCATGCTCGGAAAATTAAAAGGAACTATTGAGGCTACCACACCTAATGCCACATGCTCGGTTCTGCACTCTACACCTCGACTTACTTCCAGCACTTCGCCAGTGACAAGCTGAGGTAGTGATGTGGCAAATTCGGTGAGCTCTATGCTTTTTTCGATTTCAGCTACTGATTCGCTATAAGTTTTTCCATTTTCTTCGCTGCAGAGATATGCCAATTCTTTCAGATGCTTTTCGAGCAGATATTTATACCTGAAAAACACCTGAACCCTCTCCTTAATCGGTGTTTTGCTCCAAGCTGGAAATGCCGCTTTGGCAGATTTGACTGCTTCGTCCAGGTCTTTGGATGTGGACAAGGGGACATTTGATAGGTGATTTCCATCCAAAGGAGAAATGATTTCCAGAGTATTTTGTGAAGAGGAGTCGAGAAACTGCCCGTTTATAAAGTTTTGTACTGCCTGATATTTCATAATGATCATCTGATGTTTAAAAAAGTGAAATTACGCAGTAAAAAGTTATTATCTATAAAAATGAATTCATTTTTTAGTTTTAGGATCGATTTGCAGCATAAATAGGAGGTAGTATGAAATGCTAAAGGTATTTATTGGGGGGGGAGTATTTGGAAAACAAGTGATACCTCTGATCAGAAAACAGATTCATTCAGCAGGAGAGTAGATAAAGCCAGGTTTTCTATTGACCATTCGAATCACTAAGGCTTTGGTTTAAAATCAAAAAAATGCCTGCCATAAAAAAAGCGAGTACTCACTGAAGAGCCCCACTTTAAATGTTTTCACAACGGAATAATCCTTATTGTGATTTGCTTTCGAAGGAGCAAAAGTATAATTTTAAGTTAATTATACAAAATATTCACACTATCTTTTTAAAAATATGTACATTTGTACTACAAAGAGCCGAGTAAAGAACGTTTAGGACGTTAGGATATGGGGAAATTCATCACATCACTTTACATAAAGGCTCTTTTTTTATACATTGTTTCTAACATCAGTGTTATACCATTCTTGTTCACTCTAACCGAAAAAATGCAATGTAATTCATTTCGACCATTAAATAACTTAGAGAACTCATAACAATCTTGTTTTAATTTATTCTTACCTCGGAAAATTATACTATTCGGATCATTCACCAGTTCCGCTATTAGATAGAAATCGTCCAATTTTATAGGGTCTTGTCCTCTACTTTTTTCAAACTCCTGGTTTCCATGCTTTTTAATAATATGTTTTATAGCATATATGTCAATGAACACTGGAATGGTTTGTAATAATTCAACATTAAAGATAGAAAGATCTTTACATATTTTGCATACTTCAATCTTATGATGTAGATTGTATGAAATATCAGTTGCCAATAAAAAAAGTTCTTCTATCTTCATATGTTATTATAAAAAAAGCAAATCACAACTATTACTCAATAATCAGCACAAATCGAATAATATTTTACAAAGGTATAAATAATATATAATACATATTGAGTAATATAAAATATATTTTTTTAACTTTGTTACTTTATTACACATTTCAATAAAATGAGTAAATTTTGATTGAAAACAAAATAATAAGATATGAAAAATACAATATTAGGATTAGACTTAGGTACTAATAGTATCGGATGGGCATTAAT
>JBATLS010000677.1:0-11519 GCA_049289435.1 Saprospiraceae bacterium
CAAACACACTTTATCCTGCACACACATGGTCACAAAGTATAGTCCAGCTTGAGCATAATCATATCCTTTCAGGCGGATGGATCGTCGATGGTGAAGGTGTGGGTTGTAAGGCATATGTAAATTATAATTTTAAATTTAGACGGCGACCTATTAGTGTTTTTCAATTTTTTTCCTAATAATAATTGGTAAAAAGTAAATCAAAGATAATCATTAAATAGTATCAAGGTCAATCTATCAAATGGATAAATAATAACAACCTTAATTTTGATGTAATCATTTAGGTTATAGCCCTAAAAGGGTCGCCTGACTCCACCAGCAAGCTTGTCTGTCAGACGGCCAACGGCCTGGACAAAAATCAACTTGAAGAGCCAGATACCTAAATAGCTACATTATAATAAAATGATATTGGGTCTTCCATACCTAACTCATATACCTTCAAGTCTCTTTGACACATCCTAACCACAGAAATCAAAAGTGAAGGAAGTGACTGTTTTTTTGATGATATGAGCTGTAATGGAAAATTCAGTTTAGATATTTAGGTATTATACTTAAAGTAAATTAATCTGCAAAAAATATCTGATTGTAATCGGTTGATTTAGAACGTATTAAAAATAATATTTTTCACAATTTAGTTTCTATAGGCTATAATTTGACTTGGGAAAGCACCTTATTCGCCATACCAAATGAGGAATGGTTGAAAAATCAAGTAGATAAAATATAGGTGAGTTATAACCCCATATGCGAAATAGCGTCAGCAATTTTTCGGTCATTGCTTAATCTGGGTACTTTGTTTTGTCCGCCGAGCTTTCCCTGAGTTTTCATAAAATTACGGAAAGTGTCTTTTTGCATGCATCTGATCTTCAGGGGCTGCAAAATATTGCCTTTTATAAGATCATCATAATATATGTTTTGTCGGCACATTTCAGCGTCCACTTCATATTCGAATGATGTCATGTCGTCTGGTACATCCCCGAATTCCACAAACCACTCATGATATGGTGTAGATCCATCAGATGGGTTGACCTGAGGTGCGACTGTAAACTCTACGATGCTGATATTTTGTTTATTGGCAACAGACAGGATAGCTTCTTCGACTTCTTTGCCAATGACGTGTTCGCCAAATGCAGATATATAATGCTTGACTCGACCACTCACCATCAGTTTGTATGGATTCAAGCTAACAAATCTAACACAATCACCTATGTCATATCCCCACAGACCTGCATTATTGTTGATGATCAGCGCATAATCTTTGTTTATCTCTACTTCATCGATCATAAGTCTGGTAGGATGCGCATGATGTATGGACTCAATGGGTACAAACTCAAAAAATATTCCAGAATTACTGTTTAGTAATAGTCCAGAATCATTGACATCATCCTGAAATGCTATAAATCCTTCCGACGCTGGATAAGTCTCAATACTATCAATACGTTGGCCAACAAGTTGCTCCAATTTTGTACGATATGGCTCAAAATTGACTCCTCCATACATAAACAGACTTAGGTTTGGAAATACTTCTTTCAGTGTTTTTTTACCCGTTTTGGCAAGAATGGTCTCATAATACATCTGTACCCATGGAGGTATCCCGCTGATGAGAGTCATATCCTGGTCTATGGTTTCTGAGACTATTTTGTCCAACTTGGTTTCCCAGTCGTCTATACAATTGGTCTCATAGGATGGCAGCTGATTGCTCCTTACCCAAGACGGCACCTCGTGATTGACTATCCCTGATAATCTGCCTGTTGCCACTCCCCCCTTCATTTCTAATTCGGGCGAACCAGACAAGAAGATCACTTTGCCATTGAATACTTCTGCATTTCCTACCTGATCAAAATAATTCAACATGGCATTGCGCGCAGTCGCAATATGATTGGGCAAGCTCTCTTTTGTGATGGGGATATATTTTATACCACTGGTGGTTCCAGATGTTTTAGCAAAGTATTTGGGTTTTCCTGGCCAAAGGATGTTTTCCTGACCTTGGGTAATCAAATCTACATATGGGCGCAAGGCTTCATAGTCTCTGATGGGCACTTTGCTTTGAAAATCTTTATAATCTTTGATATTTATAAAATCATGATCTTTGCCAAATTTTGTATTTTCAGCTCTATGCACCAAATGATGCATGATTTTTAACTGATCATTTACTGCGTTTTTTTTCCATTGCTTTATCTGATGTGCAATGTATCTGGCAGCTAATTTTATACTGGATGTCTTCAGGCTCATAAAAAAGTAGATATTTAAACCATCTATTTTGGTAGTTTAAGTATGTAAATCAACCTTTTGATACTGTATTTTCCTGCTCCATTGGCTATCAAAAGAAAAAGTCCGCCACAAAGTGCCATATTGCGCATGAAGTATAAAGCGTGGATTCTTTTGTATTCTGGATTATCATCCCAAAATGAGTAAACGATGAGTGTGAACGGCAACCAATACAGAAGTAATAATAGTGCTCCTATTCTCGCAAAGTACCCTATCAAAACCAAAGTACCACCTACAATCAGTAGGATGATGAGTATATTCAAAAGTAAATCTTGCTGCCACGTGATTCCATATGCTGTCATTGTTGCTTTTGTTTTATCAAAAAAAACAATGGCATCCAATCCTTCATAGATAAATACAAATGCGATAAGAATGCGCGCAAAAAGTTCTGCTATGTCTTTCATGAGGCAAAGATATATATTTTTTCAATGAAGCAAGTGTCGAATTTCTTATCAAAACATGGGAGAAGGCCATATATAAGATATCATAAACTTCCAACAGGTTTACATCATATACCAGCGACATCCATCCACTTTGCTTTTAATGGAGCTTCGTACTCTTCCATCAATCTGATCATTTCTTCGATGTTTTGACTCACTATTAGCATTTTACGATTAGATACCCTTAGTAGGTTGCTGGTGACCATTTTGTCAAGGCAAGCGACCAATTCATCGTAAAATCCATCAGTATTGAGTATAGCTATTGGCTTTTTGTGCAGCCCCAACTGTCCCCACGTGAGTAGCTCAAACATCTCATCCAGCGTGCCGAATCCTCCAGGAAGTACAATGGCTCCATCTGACAATTCATCCATGACGGTTTTTCTTTCGTGCATTGTTTGAACTATTTTCAATTCTGTCAACCCATCATGTGCGATTTCTTTACTTTGTAAAAAGACGGGCATTACCCCGATCACCTTTCCTTGATTTTGTAATACTGCATCAGCCACCGTACCCATCAGACCAACCTTGGCACCTCCATAGATGACCTGAATACTCCTCTTGGCCAGATAAGTTCCTAATGTATGGGCATCTTTGGCAAATTTAGAATTATTGCCTGTAGAAGATCCGCAAAATATGGATATGGAATGCAATGGTTTCATAATATCTAATAATATTTAGTTACAAACTACAAAATGATGTCTTTACAATATGACTTTGGGGTGATGATTTTACAATCTTATACTTAGGACAAAAAAGAAATCAAAACTCCAGCTGCTACTGCACTTCCTATGACACCTGATATATTGCTGGACATAGCGTATTGGAGTATATGATTGGATGGGTCGTATTGGAGCGCCAGATCATTGGCCACCCGTGATGACATAGGCACCGCACTAAGACCTGTAGCACCGATGAGTGGATTAATTTTTTTGTTTGAAAACAGGTTATACATCTTCACAGCATAAATACCACCTGATACTGACAGACAGAAAGCCAAAAATCCGCCCACAATGATCATCAGCGTCTGCGGTTGTAAAAATGTAGCAGATGTCATAGTGGCTCCTACCGTCAATCCTAAAAATATAGTGGCTGTATTGAGTATGGTCTCAGATGCCGCGGCAAAGAGCCTATGGGTATCTGTACCGATTTCCTTGATGAGATTGCCAAATAGCAACATGCCCACCAATGGCACAGCCGAGGGCACTAAGAGCGAAACAGTAATGCAAAGCACGATGGGAAACACGATTTTTAAGAGTTTAATGTTTTTGATCTGTATCGAAGGGGGATATAATTTATCTTGCTCTTTCATATTGATCTTGAACTCATCTTCAGTCATGATGGTTTTCGCTACCAGAGGTATGATCACTGGCACCAACGCCATATAAGAATAGGCTGCGATAGCTATAGGTCCCAACAAGTGTGGTGCCAATATAATGGCCGTATATATTGCAGTGGGTCCGTCAGCCCCGCCTATGATGCCCATAGCGGATGCTTCTTTGAGACTAAAGCCCAGCGCAACTGCCATCAGCAGTACTGTAAAAATACCGATCTGTGCCGCAGCCCCAAAGTATGCAAGTCTCAGATTTCTCAACATGGGTCCGAAATCAGTCAGTGCACCTACGCCCATGAATATCAGTGGCGGTAGCAATCCAGTCTTGATCAACAAGTAGTACAACATATTCATGATGCCATAGTCTTTGGCTATCTCAAGTATGGTGAGGTGCATGATGCCATTGTTCTCATCAGACGGTATCACACCCATATTGCCTCCTGGAAAATTGGCAAGCAGGACACCAAAAGCGATGGGTACCAAAAGTAATGGTTCGAATTTTTTGCCGATCCCAAGATACAATAGCAACAATGATAATGCGATCATTACCAAAGATAGGGGGTCTTCAGCTATTGCCCCGAAGGCTGTCATCTCATATATACCTCTCAATATCTCCATCTCAAATTAGTTTTATGATTTTTTGATCTTCTTCCACATCTGTACCTTTAGTGACTAATATTTCACTGATCGTACCATCCATGTCTGAAGCGATGGCATTGATGACTTTCATGGCTTCTACATAGGCGACGGTGTCTCCTTTTTTAATCTGATCACCCACTTTGATCCCTACTTCACCTTGATCTTTGATGAGAAAAAACTTACCTTCAAGCGGCGAAAGTATATATTTTTCCTCACCAGAACCAGAGATCGGTTGGCCTTGAGGCGAAGGCGACTTGATATCCCCTGTTTTATTTGGATATGAAATTGTCACAGCATACTTTTCGCCGGCGACTTCTACTTCTATATTGGCAGGAAGGGACATTTGGTCAGAGGTGGCTGGCACATGGTGTTTAGCTTCTCTTTTTTTAGCGATATCTTCTTCAAATTTTGCTTTTGCATCTCCAGATTTATATGATTCATATTGATTTGGATGCATAGCATATTCCAATAGTTCTTCGTCGTCAGTACCGGTATCCCAACCTTTATCCTTCATTTTTTGGCGATAAAGATCCAGTTGATCTGGGTACAACTCCTGAGGATCCCCTGCAAAAAATGTTCTCTCCTGTGCTTTGGCCAGTTCAACTATCTCCTCGGCAACCGGACCCAGCAATTGTCCTTGTTGCCCTAAGATCATATTCCAGGTGTTTTCATCGATCATGGACCACCGTTCTTTGCCTTTTTCAAGTTGCAAGACGTTCATGAGAGCCACATTTTTTACATATTGGCTAAACGGGGTGACCAGTGGTGGATATCCTAATCGGGGCCACGCATATTCGACCTCGTCAAATAATTTTATCAAAAGATCGTCCTGGCTGATTTCAGGCAGATTGTTTTTTTTGAACCAGCTATTGATGCTTGTCAAATTTTGCTCCAGATCTGACATTAAACTTCCCATCATACCACCAGGCAACCCCGGTCCGATGAGCAATGAATTCATTTCTCTGTTTTTTGACGATATGTAATAGCCCAGAAAGTCGTCTATGAATTCCTGTGTGAGCGACCTTACTTGCATATAAGCTTTCATATTGATATCAGGAACAGAAAATCCCGCATCTCTCAACATCGCATGGATGGTGAGTAGATCAGCGTGTCCAGTACCCCACGATAGAGGTTCCATCCCAACATCAATGATGTCTGCCCCATTTCGTACCGCTTCAAGTGCAGATGCTACCGAAAAACCAGGTGTCGAATGCCCATGATACTGGATGACAATATCCGGATAGCGCTCCCGAATGCCTTTGGTGATTCTGCCTACAGAAGCCGGGCGAGCGATACCAGCCATATCTTTGATACAGATCTCTTCAGCCCCTAATTTGATAAATTGATCCGCCAGATCTATAAAGTATTCGACTGTGTGCAACGGCGATACCGTCATGCTCAGTGCACCTTGAGCCACCATGCCACCTTCTCTTGCATATTGAAATGACAAGGCCAGGTTTTGTGGGTTATTGAGTCCATCAAATGATCTTGAAATATCAGTACCCTGAAGTTTTTTGACTTTGAACATCAACTTTCTCACATCCCTGGGCACAGGATTCATTCTCAATCCATTGAGACCACGCTCGAGCATTTGGGTTTGGATGCCTGCATCGTTAAAAGGTTGGGTCCATTGGCGGACAGCAATATTTGGGTTTTCGCCATACAGAAGATTGATTTGCTCAAATCCACCTCCATTGGTCTCCACTCTGCTAAAACAGCCCATATTGATAATAGGCTCTGCAACCCTGGTCAATTGATCCACCCTAGGCATATACTTGCCTGACGACTGCCACATGTCCCTGTACATAAGGGCCAGTTTGATTTCTTTTCTTACCATTTTTGAAAAATATTTTTAATCAGTTACGGGGATATTTTTTCTATTTTTTCTACTCTGCCTTTTCCTTGGGTAAGGACTTTGACAGCTTCTTTGATCACTTGTTCTTTTGAAGTACTGACATGTTCAGTTCTAATTTTAATGAAGGGCATTTCATGTATCTCGAGTTCTACTTTATTGATCAGCCTGATGAGCAACTTACCACCTGTCACGACTATCAAAAGTATAAAAAATACTGCCCCCATGCCGATGATGAGTAGTAGAGATGCATTGGTTAAATTGCTCTCCATATTGTGGAATTTATTTGATAAAGAGAGCGAATTTACGTTTTATTTTGAATAGTCGTTAACTTTGCTGGCTGATAAATGTCATTATGGACTATGATCAAAGAGTGAAATGGCTGAATTATTCTTTTCATTAAATACTAATGGACACATTATCAAAGTTTTATTTTTTTTAAATTGAATCAAAATAGCATTCTAAAATTATTAAATACGCTCAAGGAATGGGAATAAAGGTTTTTAAATTTGGAGGTGCATCGGTCAAAGATGCAGAGGGGTATAGAAATGTATCAAAAATTATCCAAAAATGGGATCATGAAAACATCATCATCGTAGTCTCGGCAATGGGTAAAACGACCAATGCGCTGGAAGAAGTGGTCAGAAGTTATTATAAACAAGACGGCAAAAGCTCAGAATGGCTGCATCAAGTCAAAGAAAGTCACTATCAATTGATCGATCAATTATTTCCAGTGTCAAAAGATGTGCTGGACGACATCAATGACACGTTTGTGGAGATCGAATGGGTATTGGAAGAAGCGCCTAATGAAGATTTCGACTATATCTATGATCAAATAGTGTCGATAGGTGAGTTACTATCTTCCAAAATACTATGCCATTATATCAACCATTTGGGTTCGAGTGCTCTGTGGCTCGACATCAGGGATGTCATATTGACTGACAATACATATAGAGATGCAAGAGTCAACTGGGATACTACCCAGAACAATGCAAAATCAAAAATATTGCCGATGTTTGACCAGGGCAATCACATTGTCACTCAAGGATTTATAGGAAGTACGACAGAAAATTTTACTACCACACTGGGTAGAGAAGGATCGGATTACACAGCGGCAATACTGTCTTACTGTCTGGATGCTGATGGGATGCATATATGGAAAGATGTGCCAGGAGTACTCACAGGAGACCCGCGCATCTTTGATGATACGATCAAATTGCCCAGATTGTCCTATAAAGAAGCGATCGAAATGACGTATTATGGGGCCAAAGTCATCCACCCCAAAACGATCAAACCCATTCAAAATAAACAAATCCCACTTTATGTCCGACCTTTTATGGACCCCAGCAGTGAGGGTACCATCATCAGCGACGAAAAAGAACTCAGCTACCCACCCATCATAGTGATTGAACCTGATCAGACATTGCTGCACATATCTACCAATGATTTTTCATTTGTAGCAGAGCATCATTTGAGTATGATATTCGCTTTACTGGCCAAATACCGGCTCAAAGTCAATATGATGAGAAATACTGCCATCAGTTTTACAGTCTGCGTCAACAATATACCGGAAAGGATCAAGGGTTTCGAAATAGAATTGGGCAATGAATTCAGGATGATTCATGATGATGGGCTGGAATTGGTGACCATAAGGCATTACAATGACGATATTCTCAAAGATATGAAGAAAAACAGATTGATTTTATTCGAAGAAAGGATTCAAAATACTGTCCAAATGGTGGTACTCAACTTACCCCGTATGAAAAGAAAAGAACCAGTACAATCATAAGTATGGCACAGTTTAGACAAAATCATACTCGACAGGGTAAGGGGCTTCAGACGACATTTCGTATGGTCATCTTTCTCATCATTGCGGTGGTGGTTTTGTTTGGACTATTTACCTATTTGAGTAAAAATTTGCCGGAAGGCGGGAGTTCTATTACCGAAAAAGAAGTCATCAGGACTTTTCTTCCCACATCTTCAGGCCAATTAATTCATCATAAATATTATAGTCTGTCTTACATAGAGGATGCTGAACAAGCAGAATGGACGGCCTATGTGATGGACAAGGATATGTTGAATGCTCCAAATGTGGAGCGAAGTGACAGATTCAATATAGATGATATGGTGACTACAGGATCGGCAGCACACAGTGATTATAGCAATTCAGGATATACCAGAGGACATCTGGTACCAGCTGGAGATATGGCGTTTGATGACATCGCGATGCAAGAATCTTTTTACATGAGCAATATGACCCCACAATTAAGACAGTTTAACAATGGCATATGGAAAGAACTGGAAGAAAACGTTCGGGATTGGACATACAAAGCAGGAAGATTGTATATCATCACAGGACCAATACTGGATCACCCGATCAAAACCATAGGGCGTCAAAATCAAGTCAAAGTGCCATCAGCTTTCTATAAGATATTGCTGGACTATACTGATCCCGAAATAAAAGCTATTGCATTTATAATACCTCATGAAATGTCCGAAAGTCGACTGGAAGACTACATGGTGACCATCGATGAGGTAGAAAGGGTCACAGGTAAAGATTTTTTTAATGAAATGATCAATGATACAGAAGAGGAACAACTCGAATCAAAAATCAATAAATCTCTTTGGAATGTCAGCGACAAACGCTATCAATTGAGGATCAAAAAATGGAATCTTGAGTGAGACGATAGATTTGTCACATCGAACCTATGTCAGTAAAATATCAAAGTATTTTATAATGATCCATACTTTTTTAGTCATTTCCCATTCATTTGGCTTTGATTATAGTATTATTATTTAAATTTGCGGCACAATAAGTTTTTAAGGATATTGAAAACGGCTGGAAATCATACATTTAAAAAAAGTGGTCATACCGATTTAAATAAATGGTGTATGCCAAATTTTTGTAAAAACTACAGCATTTTGTGAATTTTTAATTTGTGTTTTACATGCTATTTTGATAGTTTGTTTTGTATTTTAATGAAATAAAAGAAGAAGGGACGTATGAAATTGTCGCTGAAGTGGCTGAAAAAGTATCTTAAAGTATCATATACGCCAGAAAAAATTGCCGAAATGCTTACCATCATAGGCCTCGAAGTAGAAGGGCTGCAAGTGGTAGAATCCATCAAAGGAGGTCTCGCAGGCGTCATCATCGGAGAGGTAGTCGAGTGTAGTAAGCATCCTGACGCTGACCGTCTATCTGTGACCAAGGTAAATATAGGGCAAGGTGATTGGTTAAATATCGTATGTGGTGCCCCCAATATTGCAAAAGGCCAAAAAGTATTGGTAGCCACCATAGGTACACAATTGTACAACGATCAAGGAGAACCATGGATGATCAAAAAGGGTAAAATAAGAGGTATTGATTCCGAAGGGATGATCTGCGCAGCTGATGAACTTGGTTTGGGAGACGACCATTCGGGTATTATGGTATTACCTCCTGACTCACCTATCGGTACACTTGCTGCTACCTATTTGGGCATCGAGAGCGACCACGTCTTTGAGATCGGGCTCACTCCCAATAGATCTGATGCGACATCTCAGTTGGGTATAGCGAGAGATCTTATGGCCTATCTCAGGGTCAACGAAAATTATACTGATGATATCATTGAGCCCGAAATATCCGGCTTTATCACAGAACGAGTGAGTAATAATATCAAGGTGGAAGTCTTGGACAAGCAGTCCTGTATCAGATACACCGGTATCACTATCAACAATATCGAGGTGAAGGAGTCTCCCGACTGGCTCAAAAGTCTATTGAAAGCCATCGGGGTAAAACCTATCAATAATATCGTAGATATCACCAACTTTGTCCTAAACGAACTGGGGCAGCCACTGCATGCCTTTGATGCAGATAAGATTGTCGATAAAACAATTATTGTCAGTAAACTAGCTCCAGGAACAGAGTTTACCACATTGGATGGTGTGGTACGCAAATTGGATGGTGAAGACCTGATGATTTGTGATGGTCAGCAAAGTGGCATGTGTATAGCAGGTGTATATGGTGGTATAGGCAGCGGGGTGACTGCAGAGACCAAAAATATATTTATCGAATCCGCTTGCTTTGACGCCAAAAGTATCCGTAAGACCAGCACACGACACCAGCTAAGGACAGATGCGGCTAAGATATACGAGAAAGGATCCGACCCCAATATCACAGAGTATGCCGTCAAAAGAGCTGCAGCACTCATCAGAGAATGTGCTGGTGGTGAGATCAGCAATGAATTGGTAGATATATATCCACATCCTGTCCATCCTGCTGAGATCAGAGTCTATTATCATAATGTGAGTGCTTTGATAGGTGTCGATATTTCAGAAGATGAAATACACCTCATACTTCAGGCCATGGATATGGAAATTACTGCCCTCGATGATGAAAGTATCATGGTGAAAGTACCGACCAACAAGGTCGATGTGATTCGTGAAGTAGATATTATCGAAGAACTGCTCCGGATTTATGGACTGAATCGTGTACCTGTACCTGCCCAGATAAAAAGTATTGTCACCTACACTCCCAAGCCCGATAAGCATAAGACCAAAGAGGTATTGTCAGATTATTTGGCCTCGGTAGGGTGCAACGAAATGATGGGACTATCACTCATCGAATCCAAATTCTACCTGCAAACTGGGATCATACATCCATCAGAATATGTATATATCAATAATACGTCCAATGTACATCTGGATATCATGAGGCCTGATATGCTGATCAGTGGATTGGTGTCTGTGGGTTATAACCTAAACAGGCAGCAATTCAATATCTCATTTTTTGAATTTGGAAAATCATATAGAAAGTCCGGAAAAGGTTATATCGAAAGTGAGATGATCACCTTGTTTATGACAGGCAAAAAGAATGAAGTGTCATGGTTGTCTGACAGCAAAGCAGACAAGACTTTTTATGATGTAAAAAAAACTGTGTTATCAGTAATCTCCAGAGCAGGGATTTCATCTTATCAATTATCAGAGATAGCAGCGAATGAAAGATTTTCTTATGGTC